>CAYQXT010000019.1:0-18203 GCA_964421365.1 uncultured Bacteroidaceae bacterium | reverse complement strand
GATGCCGGCGCTCGGACTCGAAGGCGCGGGATACGCGACCGGCATCACGAACGTCTGCCTGCCTCTCGCGTTATGGCTCTGGAGTCGGAAATTCGGTCTCTTCGAGGTGTCAAACTACAAAAGCCCTGATTTTAAAACTATGCACGATTCGCTGTATAATGTGCCGGCAAAAAAATTACAACAACAATCATTCCGACAGGTACTCACAGTTATACAAAACAAAGATAGTCTGCTTCCTTTGCGCGATTTAAGGCACAGCCATTTTGCCACACTTGCACTGGCAGCCGACACGATTAATCGCTTTCAGCAACAGTTGGATAAATACCAAACGCATAAGCATTATTTCCTACCTAAAAATGCCACAGAAACGCAAATTTCAGCACTCTGGCAAAAATTGCAAAAAGAAGATTCCCTTATCATCAGTTTGCATCGCTTGTGGTTAGTGGCAAAGCATAATTATGGGCTAACAGACGGCCAGTTAAAATTACTAAAACGCATCAGTGAAGCTAATAAAACAGTGATATTCGTTGTTTTTGGCAATCCTTATACTTTAGCTCAATTTGATGATTGGGAGAAATTTAATTGCGTGATAATTGCCTATCAGGATAATGATTTGACCGAATCTTTTGCCGCTCAGTTGATTTATGGAGCGCAGGGCACAGAAGCTCGTTTGCCCGTGGGCATAAACACTCAATATCCGGCTGGCAGCGGCATAAAAATACCATCTCTCGGGCGTTTAAAATATGGCATTCCTGAAGATTTGGGCATGAACAGCCAGTATATTGATCGCAGAATGGATTCCATCACTCGTATGGCCATTGAAAAAGGCGCTTTTCCGGGCTGCCAAGTGTTAGTGGCAAAAAATGATGAGGTGATTTTTCATAAAACCTATGGTTTCCACACCTACGATAAGCGCGAGCCGGTACGCTCTGATGATATTTACGATATGGCCTCAGTTACAAAGATATTGACTTCGGTGCCCTCGCTTATGTATTATGTGGGAAAAGACAAAGTGCATTTGCAGGATAAAATTTCTGATTATTACAAGCCCTGGCGACATTCCAATAAAAAAGAGATTACTTTCATGGATGCTTTAACTCACCAAGCCCGCCTTACGCCGTGGATACCCTTTTATAAATCTGCCAAAACAATAGGGCTTTTTCATCGCCCCGTATTTTCTGACCATAAAACGAAACGATACAGTCTGACCGTAGCCAAAGGGATATACGAGAATAAGCGTTGTCCCAAACAAATATATAAGCAGATAGCTCAATCCCCCTTGTTGGCTTTAAAGGCTTATAAATATTCTGATTTATCTTTTTATATTTACCCGAAAATAATAACAGAATTCAGCCATACAGATTTTGAGATATTCCTGCGCCAAACCTTCTACCTGTCTTTGGGTGCTGATCAAATGCACTATAATGCGTGGAAATATTATCCGCTAAGCCGTATTGTGCCCACCGAGCGCGATAGTTTTTTCCGAATGCAATTACTACGCGGCTATGTGCACGATGAAGGCGCTGCCATGCTTAATGGAATAAGCGGTCATGCTGGAATGTTTGCTACCGCTGATGACTTAGCCAAAATACTGCAAATGTATGTACAATTAGGTGAATATGCTGGCAAACGCTATATTCAGCAGTTTGTTTTTCAGACTTTTATCAGTCGTCCTTTTGCCGAACAAGACAATCGGCGCGGCATAGGTTTCGACAAATCGTATATTGATAACCAAGAAAAAGCTCTTGCAGATGCTTATCCTTCGCCTTTATGCAGCGAAAACAGTTTTGGCCACGGTGGTTATACCGGTACTTTCGTTTGGGCTGACCCTGACAATCAGCTTATTTTCATTTTTCTGTCTAACCGGGTATATCCTTCGCGCGAAAATCGGAAAATCTACCAGCTAAATATCCGTCCGGCTATGCCGCAGGTATTTTACGAGGCTGGAAAGTAATTGGGATTTAGGAATCAGGATTCAGAATTTTCTCTACTGCACCAATTAGCAGTTTAGGTTCTCTTACATGCTGCTTCGACCGATTGGTCTATGGCAGATTGGTCAAGAACTAATTTTATTTCAATTGTTGCAGTAACAGATTCAACTAAAAATTCATAAATATCACCGCCAAAATCAAGTTTAGGATAATTCGTTTTCTTAATGTCATTAAATTTTATTTTTTAATGAATGCAACAACGGTAACTTGTATGAATAGTGGCAGATTGCGTGGCACTTTTTGTTTAACCTTTTAAAGTTTGAGTGGGTTACAAATGTTTATATTTAGCAATATTTTTTAATGCTTCCGATGATTCTGTTTTAATAATAGATTTGCCAGAGTCAAATTGTATATCATAAATAGCTATATGTCCGTTAGTTTTTATAGCACTTTCTAAATCAGTTATATTAACCAAACCTTTTTCCATAGCTTTAGTTTTAATTGCGACAAACAGAATTTACCATTCACAATTGTTTATTGAGTTAATATGTTTTATTTGTGAGATTATAAATTAGAATATTTATTATTTCAAAAAAAAAAATAAGTTTTTTTTGTTTTTTATGAGATTAGAATAAATATTTTATTAATTTTGCAAATGAAATAAAGCGAATATATTTTTCGATTTTAATTTAATTATCATCCCCATGAGCAATAAAAAGCTAAAATCAAATCTTCGCTTTACTTATGTCGAGTTGGAAGATTATGCTTTAAACTTAATCTCTAACGTGCAACGAGATATTGTATATTTCTCGCGATATGGTATTGGTGAAGTGGAACTTGATGTTTTAAAAGACAAACTTCAGGCATTTAAAAGTATGCCTTCAGACGAGGAAATGCAAACTGGCAGAACCTTAATTTCTAAAAGAAAAAATTCCATTATCAGGGAATTAATAAAAGTACTTAGAGATATTCAATTGAGAGTACAGTCTGTAATTGGTAAAAATTCACCACAATTTTTAGAATTTAAACTTCACAATCTCTCTGCGCTTAAAGACCAAAATCTGTTAAACGAAGCCTATCGAATTGTAGATTTTATAAAGCAAAATCCTGGAATTCTTAGAAAAAGAGCCTATACACAAGATGACTTTGTCCATTTTAAATCTGTTATCAGAAAATTAGAGAAAGCGCTTTCAGATTATAGGAAAGCAACCGAACGGAGGAGAAGGAATGCGTTAAAACGAAAAGCAGCAGCGCAAGAAGTGTATGGAGAAGTTGTTGACCTTTCGGATATAGGTAAGACTATATGGAAAATGGAAGATAATTCGGTAAAATATTCTCATTATGTATTATATCCTGTACGGCGAAAAGGGCAAGATCAGAATAAAAAAATAGAGAATAATATAAAATCAGCATAAACTTTGTCTGGTTTTGGAAAAGAAAAATTTGTATTTTGTTTCCGTGTTTTTAATTTTGTGGTAAAATGCAAGGAAATTTTATTAAAATGCGCACTGAATTAAAAGATACAGTGCATTATTTTCAAAAACTCGGAAACGAAGAGATTTTACTTAACGATTATATCGGGAAGAAAATAGATATCCAGTATTTACATACCATAAATTGTAAGGCATGTGGCGCTGAAACAAAAAAATCCTTTCAGGGCTTTTGCTACAACTGTTTTGCAACTCGCCCCGAGGCAGAAGCATGTGTTTTGAATCCCGAATTATGCCAGGCAGAAGAAGGAATTGCACGGGATGTGGAATATGCAAAAAAGCACTGTTTGATAGACCATTTTGTTTATTTGGCCGTTTCGAGCCATCTGAAAGTAGGAGTTACACGTTATCATCAAATTCCTACTCGTTGGATAGACCAGGGCGCCAGTTATGCTATAAAACTGGCACAAACACCCAATCGACGAATTGCCGGAGATATAGAAGTGGAACTAAAAAATTATTACAGTGATAAAACGGCATGGCAAAAAATGCTTAAGCATGAAATAGATCATTCCATTGATTTGGTCGAAGCAAAACAAGAAGCTTATGGCTATTTGCCAGAGGAATTGGCCTTTTACGTGAGTGAAGATGACGAAATTACACAGATTAAGTATCCACTGCTAGAAATTCCTCAAAAAATAAAATCTATAAATTTACAAAAGCAGGATGAAATTAGCGGCATACTTACCGGAATAAAAGGGCAGTATTTAATTATCGACAATCAGTTTGTGCTCAATGTCCGTAAGCACGAAGGATTTTTAGTAAATTGTGAATTGTGAATTGTGAATGGTCATTATTGATTAATTTTGTGCTTATTGGTAATTCGTAATTCGTTTTCGCGTGAAAAAAGTATTTTTGATTTTTGTAATTAGTTTTTTGTTGGCAACAAGTAGCCAAGCACAGTTTTTTTACGAAAACTGGCGCGAAGACAATAGCTTGATGCCAGACAGTACCAAACTTTGGCTTAAAGTTCAGGATTTGTCATTTTTTAAGGATAATGAATATTTTAACCCTATGTGGACTGGCTATACCCTTTTGGGAAACAGTTTTAGTACCGAGATACAATACCATTTCCTTGAAAATCTATATACTAAACTAGGGTATTACAATTTACGCTTTTGGGGACGCGACACAAATTATGTTAATTGCCTTTATTTCAATGTTTTATATAGACTTAGTTCACGTTGGACTTTAAGCTTAGGCCGCCTAGCAGGAAATTTGGCGCATGGCTATATAGAGCCTATGCTAAATCCCGAATCACGCTTTCTGCATCCTATAGAACAAGGGATACAATTTCAATATTCAGGCACACATTTCAAAACGGATATTTGGCTCGATTGGGAACATTTTGAGCTATGGAACGACCCCTTTCAGGAATGGCTCACACAGGGTACAGTCAGCGAGTTTCACTTTGACATGAATAAAATTACTGTCAGAATTCCGATACAAAGCATTATCACTCATCATGGAGGTCAAATAGATACTTCTCCTTTGGGTGTCGAAACCCTTATTAATTCTGCTACCGGCCTAGAAATAACAAGCAAATTTAGTGATGTAGAAATTATGGCATCACAGTATATCCTTACTTTCAACGATTTTTCACCCACTAAAAAATATCCTTTCGCTGCAGGACGGGCATTTTACAGTCTGCTGAGCCTCTCTTCTACACATTATCAGATAGAAATTGGTTATTGGTATGGCGATTTTTTTATTACTACAAAAGGAAATCCTATTTTCCGTAATCTGCCAACCACTAATATGGACTGGCGAAATATCCAGCCCCAACGCTCTTTGAGCATTCTAAAGTATCGTTATAAGAATGCCTTTTGGGGTAAAATGCGTTTTGATGTACAATTTGAAGGCTATTACGATATTTTTCACGGTAATTTCGATTATGCCATGGGAATTTATCTTAATCTGAATCAAAAGAATAATATAAAAATTTCAAAAAAATGAAATAGGCTATGCCTGAAATATTAATTAAGACACACAAAAGCAAATTTAAGTGAAAAGTTAAAAATTGATAATAAAAAAGTAATATGTGATAGAAATTTTTCACTATTTACTATTTGTATTTAACTTAAATGACTTATATGGTTCAAAATAATTGTAAATGGTTAATGGAATTTACTATTCACAATCATCATTGAAAAAAGTGTTTTTTTAAAAAAAATATTAAAACGTAAAAAAATGAAAATAAAAAGAGTAATAATATTTCTAGTCAGCCTTGTATTTATGAGTGCGTGTACCCAGAAAAACGCCGATTTTTTTCCGGTTGAAAGTAAAACATCTAACGAAAGTCTGAACGGAAGAGCTATAAAATATAATATTCTGCTGAGTTCTGCTGCTAATAGCACAGACAGTATTTATTCCACAAAAGGCGCTATTGCACACCTGACAATGAATGATTGGGTATATACCGATACGGCAGATGAAAATGGAATACTCACTTTTGGACATCTTGCCGCCGGAAATATAGTAGTGAGAATAGAAGATTCACTTTTTTACACCTATAATTATATTATTAATCTTAATGCAGACACAAGTACAATATTTGATACTCAGAATTTTAGAAATATTTCAACGATTGTTCGGCTCCTTCCAAAAGCAAATCTACTCTCTGGTAAATTAAGCGGTTTTATTCAAGCAGATACTAATTTACAAGTTATTGGATTGGAAAATGTTGCTCGAAATTTGAGTATTCATGCCCGGCTTTCCGACAGTGTACAGATGCTATTTGCCGGAATTTCAGAAAATCAGAATATTTTAGATGCATGGTTCGAATTTCCGGCTTTTTTTGCCACTGCCCAATCCGGTTTTTTCACTTTTAATCTGCCGGTAAGTAGCCAAGGTTTAGAATGGCAAATTTCGGCAGATGCTTTTGTTGGCGGCTTTATAAATGCAACAGGAGATACCAGTATCGTACTTTTTTCAACGCAAGGAACCAGAGTTCCCGTATATCCATTTTCCGAATCAGTTTGTAAAATTGTTTATAGTGCAAGTAAGAAGTAATACTAAAATGCTATCAAAATAGCGAAAAGGATTTTGTTATTTCATATTCAATTAAAGTATTACAAACATATGCATAACTAATATGATACCGGAACAGTATAAATTTTTTGTTTTGTGAATAATTATTAACTTTGTCCGATTTTTTTTTAGAGATGAAAGAGGGAAAAAAAGACAAATATAAGGTACGTTATGCAGGTTTAGCAGAAGGTACACACGAATATGATTATAAGTTAGGGAAAGAATTTTTCCTACTTTTTGATAATTCTTCTATTGAAAATGCACACTTGAACGTTAAAATTTCCATAAAAAAGGATAGTGAACGTTTGATGGAAATTGTATTTTCAATTATTGGCGTTATAGAGTTACAGTGCGATAGATGTTTAGATTATTTTGAGCATCCGGTTCAAATAGAAGAGCTTCTTTTTGTGAAACTGGGAAAATCTTATCAGGAAGAAGCCGAAAATATTATTATTTGGCCTGAAAATAATCCCTATTTTGATATTGCACCACACATACATGATTATGTCGAATTAAGTCTTCCCTACCAAAAAGTTCATCCTTTAGATAAAAAAGGAAATCAGGGTTGTAATGGGCAAATGATTGAACAATTAAATAAATATTTAATACTATCAGATAATCAAGAAATTGATCCCCGTTGGAATCAACTTAAAAATTTATTGAATTAATGTTTTACTAATAAATAAATCAGAGAAAAATGGCACATCCTAAGTCGAAAATTTCAAAACAGAGAAAACACAAAAGAAGAACGCACATCAAAGCAGAACTGCCTACATTAGCAACATGCTCAAATTGTGGTGCAAGCATAGAATATCATCGTGTATGTCCTGAATGTGGACATTACAGAGGTAAATTAGCCATTGATATGGATGGCAAAGAATAGAGATGTGTAACTAAAAGCTTTAGATATGCGAATAGGTTTAGACATTCTAGGAGGCGACTATGCACCCGAAGTAACAGTTAAAGGTGCAATACTCGCTTCCGAAGTATTGGAAGAAAATGAAATTCTGGTTTTAATCGGAGATAAAAATAAGGCCATAGAGATAATTGGCGGGCAAGACAAGGTACCTGCTAATATCGAATTTGTTCATACGGAGAAATTTATTCCCATGGCAGCGCATCCATACAAAAGTTATGTAACTATGCATGATGCCAGTATTCCATTGGGTTTTCATTTGCTAAAAAATAATAAAATTGATGTTTTTGCCAGTGCAGGGAGTACAGGCGCCATGATGGTGGGGGCATCTACAGTTGTAAAACCCATACCTGGCGTTATTCGACCTGCAATTGCAGCCTTTATGCCAAAAGATGATGGAGAGCAAACCCTCGTACTTGATGTTGGGCTTAATCCTGATGCCAAGCCTGATGTTTTACTTCAATATGGTATTATTGGTTCTTTGTATGCAAAACATGTTCTGGGTATCAATGATCCTCAGGTTGGCCTATTAAATATTGGTTCTGAGCCCGGTAAAGGAAATTTGGTATCAAAATCTGCCTATGAATTACTGGATGCTTGTGAACACATAAGTTTTAAAGGAAACGTAGAAGGTAGTGATTTTTATTCCAGTAGAATTACAGATGTTGTTGTTACCGATGGTTTTGTTGGAAACATAGTTCTTAAACAAGCCGAAGCTTTTTATGTTTTGTTGCGTAAAGCAAATGTTACTGGTGAATTTTTCGAAGGTTTTAATTATGAAAATTTTGGAGGCTCACCTGTCCTTGGTATAAATGGGAATATCGTTATTGGACATGGCATCTCAAGTTCTAAAGCCATTAAAAACATGATATTACAATCCCGTCCTATAGTAAGAGCCGAACTCACTGAAAAATTTAGGGTAATTTTTGATGAGTTTGAAGATTAAGCTTCCTTTAATAAGAATCGTTTAATCCAATTCAAATATGTTTGAACAGCTGGGTAGTGAGAGGAAAAATTTTGGTTGACTTTTTTTGTTAGAAATTAATTGTAGATAATTTTACTGAACTATACATTACTGTATAGTAGTCATATATTGTTGCAAATGCTTATGTATTTACAATTTCACAGCTTTACAGTTATTATGTGACTATATGTGTTGCAACGCATTAGTAAATAATAATATAATTTTAACAAAAAAGACACAGTCAGAAAAAAGTTACTTTAGAGGAGCTTAATATACGAAATAATTTTTTAGAAAATATAGAATTATTATCTTAGTCGCCGTTTAAAAGTGTTCAATTTTGTTGTCAACATTTTTAAACGGTTTTTTACTAAATAAAAACGATTATCTATGGATTTAAAGGAATTACAAGACTTCATTAAGTTTATCGTTCGGTCGGGTGCCACCGAGGTAAACGTAGAAACCGACGATTTAAAGTTGTCTATAAAAACTCCGTCAAAAGGGAAAGCTCAAAATGAGCAGCCTATCATTCAGCAGGTTGCAGTTCCGCAGCAAGCAATGGGAATGGTTACGGCTCCGCAAAATTTGCAACGAACCTTAATGCCTCAGGGACAGATTTCTGCATCAAATAATTCAACAGAACAGGAACAAAAAGTCGAAGTTGAATCAAATTATATTACTGTCAAAGCCCCTATGGTTGGTACTTTTTATCGTAAACCTGCACCAAATAAACCGGATTTTGTTAATGTTGGAGATAATATTACTCCCGGGAAAGTGGTTTGTATTATAGAGGCCATGAAACTTTTCAATGAAATTGAAGCTGAAGTTTCCGGTAAAATTGTTAAAATATTAATAGAGGATGCTACTCCGGTCGAATTTGATCAACCCTTATTCTTAATAGATCCTTCTTAATTTAAATTACATAAAATGTTTAAGAAGATATTAATTGCAAATAGAGGGGAAATAGCCCTTAGAATAATTCGTACCTGTAAAGAAATAGGAATTAAGACCGTTGCCGTTTATTCTACGGCCGATAAAAACAGTTTGCACGTACGATTTGCCGATGAAGCGGTATGTATAGGGCCTGCTCCAAGCAATCAGTCCTATTTAGATATCCCTAGTATAATTGCTGCTGCCGAAATTACCAATGCTGATGCCATTCATCCGGGTTATGGCTTTTTGGCCGAGAATTCAAAGTTTGCCAAAATTTGTAGCGAGCATAATGTGAAATTCATTGGACCAACAGCCTACATGATAGACCACATGGGAGATAAAGCTACGGCCAAGCAAACTATGAAAGCCGCAGGTGTTCCAATAATTCCTGGTAGCGATGGCTTATTAGAAGATTTTAGTGAAGCCAAAAGTCTCGCTAAAGAAATTGGCTATCCGATTATTCTGAAACCTACGGCAGGAGGCGGAGGAAAAGGGATGCGGGTTGTTTTGAAAGAATCAGACCTTGAAACCGCTTGGGATGCTGCAAAACAAGAATCGGGTGCTGCTTTTGGAAATGATCGTTTATATCTTGAAAAATTTGTAGAAGAGCCAAAGCATGTAGAAATTCAAATTATTGGAGATCAGTACGGAAACGCTTCACATCTATCAGAGAGGGACTGTTCTATCCAGCGTCGGCATCAAAAACTTATCGAAGAGACTCCATCGCCTATCATGACCGGCGAACTCAGAGAGAAAATGGGGACAGCTGCCATAGCTGCTGCAAAAGCAATTAGCTACGAAGGTGTTGGTACGGTAGAATTTTTAGTGGATAAACACCTCAATTTTTTCTTTATGGAAATGAATACACGTATTCAGGTGGAACATCCGATTACAGAAGAAGTTACTCATTTTGACTTAGTTCGCGAGCAAATAAAAGTTGCAGCAGGAGTGAATATCTCCGGCAATAATTATTATCCCGAAATGCATGCAATTGAGTGCCGTATAAATGCAGAAGATCCCTATCATAACTTCAGACCTTCACCGGGTAAAATCACGGTATTTCATGCTCCCGGAGGACATGGAATTCGGGTAGATACCCATGCTTACGCAGGCTATTTAATTCCACCAAATTACGACTCAATGATTGCTAAATTGATTGCGGTTGCCAGAACGCGAGAAGAAGCTATTGCTAAGATGCTTCGTGCTCTGGATGAATTCGTTATTGAAGGGATAGAAACTACTATTCCTATTCATAAAGCAATTTTACGGGATGAACGTTTTCGATATGGCGAATACACCACCAAATTTATGGAAGAATTCGATTTTAAAAAAGAAGATTTAGAAGACTAAAATAAAAAACCGTTGTATTAACAACGGTTTTTTATAAAATAAGAAACTAAGCAATGGTAAATTATTAATTGTGAATTCTGTTTGTCGCTAAAGAATAGTTTATCCTAAAAATATACTGACAAGGTTTTTTTTTGTTGGAATTATGTGATTATTTTGTAATGTGATGGAAACATAAGGTTATAAATAGTTACTCTCTTTTCAGTTCCTTTCCGACTAATATGCATATCTGTCATTTCGTCAAGGTTCTTTCTATTTAACTTATTACTTTTCATTTTTTTTTGCTTTTTGTTTAAAATATTCTTTTCGTATTTTTTCGGCTCTTTTTATCTCATTTTCAGGTGTCTTTTTGTTTTTTTAACAAATCCTTGCTAAAACTAAAGTTTCTTCACTACCTGTTCTATCTCCAAATGCTAAAAGTCTATAATTATTCTTAATTGAATTTTGTTCTAAAACTCCCAAATCAGTTCGTTAAGTTTTTTGAAAAATTCAGGGTCATAGATAACTTGTGATTTTCGAATATTATAATAAATCTTTTCTCTTGTTTTATCGTCAATTGATTCCATGAAATCAATTGCTTCTCCAAGTAAATCAACGTTATATTTTTTCTTCATTCATTTTTTTATGCGAAGATGTAGGTTTCCTTTTCAGGAAACAAATTTATGATTACGAATTTTTCTTAAACTGATGCACAACGTAAATATATAAGCACTTATATCAATATATAACTACTATATAACAATATATTACTTAGTAAAGTTGTCTACAATTAATGAATTTCCAACAAAAAAAGGCTTAATCAGGTTTTTTAATAGTTCGGTAGATTTTCATAAACTACTGAAATATTGTTAATTACATAAAATGGATTTATTGTATTAATTTAATGTATATCAATACTTTGGGGCTTAACGAGAAACAAAAAATTACCGGAGTGTTGTTTTTCTGACAAATTTATAGCTTACTAGTATCCATATTTTGTAATATTTTTATAGCAGAAGATTATGAATAAAGTAAGTCAAAAAACTATTTGACTAATAATTTTTTTATAATAGCTTTATCTTGACCAAACGAGATTTTTACCAAATACAGTCCTTTTTCGCAATTTCCTAATTCTACTAATAATTGTTTTGATTCGAATCCATCAAAATATATTTTCAATATTCTTTGTCCTATCACATTCATTACCTCAACACTATAAATACCATGTTGAGAACTGACAAAGAATTTTCCATCGGTAACCGGATTAGGATAAACAACCGCATCAAATGTAGTTTCTACACTCGGGGTAAAAAAAGTACTTCTATTATTAAAAGAATCTTGTGCAAACAAGCTTATTGATAAGCTTATAAAAAAGATAAAAGTAAAAATTTTTTTCATTTCATATTGTTTTTTCAGGTTACTTTACATTTAGATACGCTTATGTAATATTTGCATACGAATATACAATTTTTTTTGTTGCCAAAAAGTTAAAAAAAGCAAAGAATAAAGTCTTTTTTGTTAAATCCTTGAGTTCAGTATAAAAAGGTAAATTTGCATCGAAATCGGTCGGAGGACTTTATTAATTAATTGTAAGTGAGCTGTCTGTTTTTACTGTTTTAATAAATCTATCCGTCCGAGCGGTTTTTAGCCTGCAGACATCCTCTAAATTAATTCATCGTTAAGTTTCACCTACATTTTTAATTTCTATTGCTTTAAAAAAAAGAAATGAACTATTGTTAAATCTTAATTTTCTTTTTAGTAATTAATGCCTCTAAGTTGGCTAAATCCTGGGGCGTATCAATAGAATAACTTTCATAATCTGTAAGGCCAACTTTTATGTACAAATTATGAGCCAGCCATCTGTTTTGTTCTAAAGATTCTAAAGATTCTAATTGATTTACTGGTAAATTGGGTAATTGAAACAAGACTTCAGCCCGGTAGGCATATATTCCCATGTGTTTATAGAATTTTCCTTTCCTTAACCAGTTTTCAGACTCCTCTCCACGAACAAATGGGATAGGCGAGCGTGAAAAATAGAGGGCTCTACCTGTGGATGAGAAAACAAGCTTCACCACATTAGGATCAAATAAATAGCTTGCTTCCTTAATCCGTTTAGCCAGGGTAGCAATGGCCGTTTCTTTATTTTCACACATTTTTACTAATTGTAAAATCTGTTCAGGTAAAATAAAAGGTTCATCACCTTGAATATTAACAATCAAATCAAAATTAGTGTTGTACAAAAGCCTTACTTTTTGCAAGGCCTCGGCGCAACGTTCTGTCCCACTTTTGTGTGTTTCGGCAGTCATTACAACTTCTCCCCCGAAAGTTTTTATTGTATCAAATATTTGCTGACTATCTGTGGCTACCACAACATTATCAATGGCTTTTTTTGCTTGTTCGTACACCCTCTGTATCATCGGTTTGCCAGCAATTTTCACGAGTGGTTTCCCAGGGAAACGGGTGGATGCATAGCGGGCAGGGATTATTCCAATTGTCTTCATCTGTTTATATTTTTATATTTACTTTTGTGAAAAGTTGTGTTTATAACTTGAATTTAGGTCATATAACACAAGTCTTTATATAGTAATAATAATTGTATGTACTTTTACGATGGAAATTATTAGCGATTAATGATTTTTTCTATCGGATTCATATTAATCTTTCCACACTAATCATAATTCCCGTTTTTTTTGTATTTTTGTAAAATAATAGCAAAAATAGCCAATTTTTTGAATGGAATTACAATTAATAAAACAAAGATACGGAATAATAGGAAATTCTCCGCTTTTAAATCGGGCACTTGATATAGCAATGCAAGTAGCCCCCACTGATTTGTCAGTGCTGATTACAGGGGAAAGTGGAACTGGAAAAGAAATTATCCCACAGATTATACATCAACATAGCGCCCGTAAACATGGAACTTATATAGCTGTAAACTGTGGAGCTATTCCAGATGGGACCATAGATTCCGAATTGTTTGGTCACGAAAAGGGGGCATTTACCGGGGCATCAGATAAAAGAAAGGGCTATTTTGAAGTAGCCGATAAGGGAACTATTTTTTTGGACGAAGTTGGTGATTTGCCACTCGCCACCCAAGTACGTTTACTTAGAGTATTGGAAACCGGTGAATTTATGAAAGTGGGATCATCTCAAGTAATGAAAACGGATGTACGAGTTGTGGCTGCGACAAATGTCAATATTTTGGAGGCAATAAAGAATAATAAATTTCGCGAGGATTTATATTATCGGCTAGATAGTGTTCCAATATATTTACCCCCATTGCGTGAACGTAAGGAAGATATTCCTCTGTTGTTTATGAAACTGGCTAAAGATTTTAGCGAAAAATACCGGATGCCAGAAGTAAAATTGACTCCCGAAGCAAAACAACTTTTAGTCAGCTTTCGATGGCCGGGCAATATTCGACAATTACGAAATATCACCGAGCAAATTTCTATTATAGAACAGGAACGTATTTTGAATGCAGAACGGCTAAGTAGTTATTTGCCAGATGTTTACCGTCATGATTTACCAGCTATTCGAGATAGTCGTCAATTAGATACTGAAACTTTTGCTTCCGAGCGAGAAATTCTTTATAAGATATTGTTTGATATGAAAAAGGATGTAACAGATTTAAAAAAGTTAGTAGTGGAAATGCTTCGTAATGAGTCTGGAGGTTCTAATCTCAGTACCGAAAATGAAGAAATGTTACAGCGACTGAATGATTCTGAATTAAAAGTAGAAAAAAGACAACATCATGAGAGACATGCCAATTTTGATATTTCTACTGCACAAAACATACAAGACACACAAGAGATTATCGAAGAATCGTTATCTTTGGAAGAAAAAGAAAAGGAATTAATCATAAAGGCACTTGATAAACATCATGGCAAAAGAAAATATGCTGCCGAAGAATTAGGTATTTCGGAACGAACATTGTATAGAAAGATTAAGGAATATAATTTGTAGTAGAATTATAGTATTGCGTTTAAATATTTACAACTTTAAGATGAAGATTGTACGGAATTTTGTTCTTTTTATTAGCATTGCAATAGGTCTTAATGCCTGTTGGATGTACTCGTTCACAGGTGCTTCAATTCCTGCGGATGCCAAAACAGTGTCAGTGGATTATTTTAATAACCGTGCCACATTAGTACAGCCGACTCTAAGTCAGGACATAACAGAGGCACTTAAAGACCGATTAAATGCACAGACCTCTTTGAATCTTATTGAGCAAAATGGCGATTTGCAATTTAAGGGAGAAATATCCAGCTATAGAACGGCTCCTTCTGCCATTGCAGGTAATGAGCAAGCAGCACAAAACAGATTGACTATAACCGTTAAGCTTAAATATATTAATACGAAAGATAAAACGAAAAATTTTGAGCAAACTTTTAGTGAATATGCAGATTTTGAAAGTTCGCAGAATTTTGAGAGTATTGAACAGGATCTTGATAAAGAGATTATAGATAAACTTGTTGATGATATTTTTAACAAGGCATTGGTTAATTGGTAAACCCCACAAATTTCTAAACAAATGGCAAAATTACTTGAATACTTGAATATTGACGGTAAAAAATTTACCAAAAATGACATACGGAGATTAGATCTTCTTATAGAAAGCTATCCCTATTTTAATACCTTATATATTATTAAATTAATCATTTTGTTTAAATTTGAACGGGAAGGTTTTAAAAAAGAATTTGATAAGGTTCATATTCGTATTCAGGATATAAAACGTTTTTATAAAATAATTAGTCCCTTACGTTACGAATATGAATACAAAGAATTACATAAGCTGGCTGTCTCCTCAAAAAAGAGTAATAAGTCGAAAATCGCAGAATCAAAGAAAAATAAATCTCTGCAAATAAGAGATACAGAGGTTATTGTTGAATCGGCTGTAAATCAGAAAGCAGAAGGAAATAGTCTGATTTTAGAAAATGAGATTCCTCAGAAAAAGAAAGATCAAAAAGTTGAAGAAATCGAGTTGGTTGAGGAAATCAAGCCGGTTACGGAGATAAGTGAAGAAAAGGTTTTAAATAAAAAAAGGACTGAAATAACTGAAGACGAGAAGAAAGCTAGTAAGGAAGTAAAGGAAGAATTGCTTTCTTCAGAATTTGATGAAAATTCCATTAAAGAGATTGTAAATAAGCAAGTAGAAAAATTAAAGAAGCTAAAACAGCAGAAAAAACCAGAAAAATCGATAGATTTTGAAAAAGAAGAAATCATTTCGGAAAATGAGATGAACGAAGAAGATATGATTTCCTCTATATTAGAGCAAGTTGATAAAATTAAAAAATCAAAAGAACAATTAAAAAAAGGAAATAGGGTTGAGAAACAGGTAAAAAAAGAAAAACCAGTCACTAAACCCAATGATAAACAGATTGATAAGGCTAAATTGGAGAATAAGCAACTAAAGCCTTTGTTGAAAAATAAAGAGGCTAAGCTTATAGAAAAAGATGAGAATAAGCCCGTTGAATCGCTTGAAGAATTTATTCAAAAACGTGAAATAAATGCCGGAGAGATAGAAACAACGGAGGATGGGAAAATTCTTTATCGTACAAAATATAAAATATCCGAAGGAGAAGAAAAAAATCCTAAAAAAGCAATTGAGTTTTTACAAGAAATGGCCGAAGAGCATCGCAAAGCTTACGAAGAGAATCATAAACATCCGGAAGAATTTTCGGCAAAACTGGAGGATGAGAAAAAAAGGTTGCTTGAGTTTCCGCAAAAGTTTAAATTCAAAGTAGTGAAATTAACTCATAAAACGCTGAAACAAACCCTTCCCGCATTTTTGGATAAGGGTAAAATACAGGTAACAGAAATTATTGTTGACCCAAGCACTTCACAAGTTATTAAGCCAGAAGAAAAAAAGGCTAAAGTAATAAAAGAAACAAAAAAGAAAGAAACAGAGGAGAAGAGTACAGAAGAAGCAAAGAAAGAAAAGATACTTGATGAACCTTTGTCGGTAGCCGATAAAATTCTTCAAAGAGTGGCAAAACGTAAACAGAGCAAAGACTTAACAAAAAAACAGGGAGATTTTATTGAACGCTTTATTAAAGAAGAGCCCCGGATTGATCAGAATAAGCCAATAAAAGAAGAAGATGTATCAGTTCCCAGTATAAAAGAAGACGATAGCATTGTTACACCCACTTTGGCACAAGTTTATTTAAATCAAAAACTATACACAAAAGCTTTGGATGCTTACGAAAAATTAAGTTTGAAATATCCGGAAAAAAGTACTTACTTTGCAGCGCAAATTGAAAAAATTAAAAAATTGATTAACGAACAAAAATAATAACTATGTATTACGTATTATTAGTACTCATCATCATTGTAGCAGTATTGCTTTTATTAATTGTCTTAGTTCAAAAATCTAAAGGAGGCGGATTAGCTTCTGAATTTAGTTCAGCCAATCAATATGCCGGAGTGGCAGAGACAAATAAACAAATTGAAAAAGCAACTTGGATAATGGCAATGATTATTGTTGTTTTCAGCATTGCTGCTAGTATGACTATTCCTCATGCCCAGAAAGCAGAACAAAAATCCATTGTTCAGGAGCAAGTGAATAATAATGCCGATTATTCTAATATTCCGACCTTACCTACCCAGAATCAGGGGAATATTCAGAAGCAGACTTCAAAATCAGGAGGAAATAAGTAAGACGAAAATTCTTAAGAAAGAGAAGAGCTTTCCAACTTAAAAAATAGAATACAAAAAATGTCAGTATTGAGATACTGACATTTTTTTGTTACCATTCATTATAAATAAAAATTTAACTGTCAATTCTTACATTCTTCATGTTATTCTGTCAGCTTAGTTCTTTTAATTTTTTTCAATCCAATTGTGTCGAAATTGATATTTATTATTTATTGTCAGTTAGTTAATGCCTTGTGATTCGTAATTTATCATTTTTAATTAGTAATGCTGGCACATAATATGATATTAAGTGGGCGAGTAAAAACAGAAAAATCACAAAATAGTATGAAAAAAGTAAGTATAAAACCATTGAGTACGCGAGTTGTCGTAGAGCCAATGGATGCCGAAACCGTTACATCAAGTGGAATTATTATTCCGGAAAGTGCACAGGAGAAACAAGCCAAAGGAACTATTATTGCCGTAGGCAAAGGATCTGAGGAAAATATAATGGAAGTAAAAGTAGGCGATAAAGTCCTTTATGGAAAATTTGCTGGTACCGAGGTTGAATTAGACGGTACAAATTACTTAATCATGGAACAAAGCGATATTTTAGCAGTTATTTAATTAATTATATAGTAAACCATTAAAATCAAAATAAAATGGCAAAAGAAATCAAATTTGATATTGAGGCACGCGAATCCTTAAAAAAAGGAATCGACAAATTAGCCAATGCAGTAAGAGTAACTTTAGGACCTAAAGGTCGTAACGTAGTAATTGACAAGAAATTTGGCGCTCCACAAATTACCAAAGATGGAGTAACCGTAGCAAAAGAAATAGAACTTTCTGATAATTTTGAGAACATGGGAGCTCAAATGGTGAAAGAAGTTGCTTCTAAAACCAATGATCAAGCTGGTGATGGCACAACAACTGCAACCGTATTGGCACAGGCCATTGTAAAAGAAGGATTGAAGAATGTTGCT
>CAYQXT010000018.1:0-18238 GCA_964421365.1 uncultured Bacteroidaceae bacterium | reverse complement strand
GGTTATTCACCAATATAAGCACGATGCAAACGAAACCAAGATTAAAAAAGATTAAAAACAGACTAATTTTTATAGCTAGAAAGAAAATTTTCATAAATTTGTATAAATTTAAAATCAACGGATATGGGTATTTTAGAAAAAGTAGGAACCGGGGTAATAACCGGAGATAAAGTTCAAGAAATTTTTGCGTATGCCAAAGCCAATAATTTTGCCATTCCGGCAGTTAATGTAGTAGGTACGGATTCCATCAATGCAGCCTTAGAAGCAGCACGCGAGGTTAATTCACCTATAATCATACAGTTTAGTAATGGTGGTGCAGCATTTATTGCCGGCAAAGGGTTATCTAACGATGCTCAGAAAGCTGCCATTGCAGGTGCCATAAGTGGTGCTCATCATGTTCATCAAATGGCTAAATATTATGGAGTTGCAGTTATCTTACATACAGACCATGCTGCAAAAAAACTTTTACCTTGGATTGACGGACTTTTAACCGCCGGCGAAGCGTATTTTGCCAAAAACGGAGGGCCTTTGTTTAGCTCGCACATGATAGACTTATCTGCAGAAGACCTGAAAGAAAATGTTGAGACTTCAAAGAAATATCTTGAGCGAATGGCTAAAATGAATATGACACTGGAAATAGAGCTCGGTGTTACCGGAGGCGAGGAAGACGGTGTGGACAACACAGATATAGATAATTCAAAACTTTATACGCAGCCGGAAGATGTAGCTTTTGCTTACGAAGAATTACTAAAAGTAAGTCATCGCTTTACCATTGCGGCCTCCTTTGGTAATGTCCACGGGGTTTATAAGCCGGGAAATGTTAAACTTTCACCTATTATTTTGAACAATTCGCAGGCATTTATCAAAAATAAATATAACACCAAAAACAATCCGGTAAATCTTGTTTTTCATGGAGGTTCTGGTTCAGCTCAATCTGATATTCGCGAAGCGATTGCTTACGGAGTAATAAAAATGAATATCGACACAGATACTCAGTGGGCTACATGGAATGGTGTTCGTAAATATTATTTGGCTAACGAAAATTATTTACAGGGACAAATTGGAAATCCGGATGGAGATGATAAACCAAACAAAAAATATTACGATCCTCGTAAATGGCTTCGTGCAGGAGAGCAATCAATGACTGAACGTTTAAAACAAGCCTTTGAAGATTTGAATGCCATTAATAGAAACTAATCAACAGCATATAAATACATTTATTTGTATATTTTTTGGGCGGTTACGAGCTTTCCTCTTGTAGTAGCCTAACCTCAACCCTAAACCACAAAGCATGCAATACACCAAAAGATTCAATTAATTTGAATGTGTAACATATTAGGGGAATAGTATTTACAAACAATTGGAAAGCTTTGATTTTTTGGGACGTTTCCAAGTGGCTAAGGCCACCTTGGAAACGTCTCGCTACAAAAACTTTCCAACGTGCTTACTGGCACTTGGAAACGTTTTAACACTAAACTTCAAGTATTTCAATTTTCAGTATATCTTTTGTTGATTTTCGAACTTTTACGCGTTCATCTATTCGTTTTCCAAATACCCAAACAATCTGTTCATCAGAATCTTCCAATACTAAACTTGCTTTTTTTTCAAAATAATTGAATTTTAAATCAATAAAAAAATCACTAAGCTTTTTTCTACCTTTCATGCCTAAGGGATAAAAATAATCACCTGATTTCCAATTTCTTAAATGTAGTGGGAAATTTAATTTCGATATATCAAAAAAAGCAATATTGGGATTTTTATCCAGTATAAAATTCGTTTTTTTCAAGCGAGTAATCACAATTTTTTGATTAAAAGGATCAGGCAAAAATAGTTGATTATCTATTTTACTGATAACTAAGAAAATATTAACATATATATTCTTGTTCTGAATGTATAACTTTGCTTTTTCTGCGGTAAAACGGTAATTTTTAGATTCAAAATAGGCCATTTCCGAAGTTTGTAAGGCTTTTCTCAAATTTTCTATTTGAGTACTTTCAAACTCATACTCCCTCAGGATTTCAAAAAGAATAAACAAAAGATCAGGCGAATGCAGATAAGCAGAAAAATCTAATTGGGTATATAAATTTGTTTTTTGGCCAAGGGCTTCTTTTAGGCTATTCATTTGATTTTTGATAAAATTGTTAGCTTGATTCAGAAATCCAACTGTTTTTACAACTTGTTGCGGATAATTAACTTGTATTTTTTGTATCTCAGGAATAATCTGTAACCTGAATTTATTGCGTAATATATCCGTTTCTGAATTTGTATAATCCTCTCGATAAGCAATTTTATGAATTTCCACATAGTCATTGATTTCTGATCGATACATATACAATATAGGACGAATAATATTAGCCTTTTTGGCTTTTATGCCTGTAAGTCCCTCTAATCCGGTGGCACGCAGTAAATTCAAATGAAAGGTTTCAACCACATCATCGGCATGGTGAGCAGTGGCCACATACTTATATTTATACTCTTTCAACAGGAGTTCAAACCACTCATAGCGTAAGTTTCGGGCAGCCATTTCAATGGAAATACTGTCTTCTTTAGCAACAGAAAAGGTGTCAAAATCTACAGTATGAAAGGGTATGGAATGTTCCACAGCCTTACGTTTTACAAATTTCTGATCGCCGTTGGCATCCTCAGCTCGCAAATGAAAATTAGCATGAGCTATGCCAAAATGAAACCCCGCCCGTTGAAATAAATCCAACATAACCATAGAATCCCTTCCGCCACTCACGGCGAGCAAAATTTTATCCTCTTTGCTAAAAAGTGAATTTTCAGCAATATTTTTTTTAAATCTATCCACCTCTCTAATTAATTTCTAATGACTAATATATTCTTTATTTCACATTATTATACGCAAAATGGACTTTTTATAATGCCTTTTTACATATTGAACAAATTTTTGAACTTTAAAATCGGCAAAAGTAGTAATTGCAATTCATTTGCAGTCATGTTTTTCACCATTCACCATTCACCGTTAACAATTATTCCAATGCCTGTTTCATTGCCTCAGCTTTGAGCAAACATTCTTCGTACTCTGCCTCAGCATCGGAGAGCGCTGTAATAGCCCCCCCCACCATCACCGAAAGATACGCATTTTTGGCGTTATACAGAATACTACGAATAACCACATTAAAATCAAAATCGCGCCCAGGCGTGATATAGCCCACAACACCCGAATACAACCCCCGTTTGACATTTTCGTATTTCTCAATCAATTTCATAGCCCGCACCTTGGGTGCACCGGTCATAGAACCAGGTGGGAAAGTAGCTTTTATGACATTGAGAAAGCTCTGTTTTTTGTCTAATTCTGCCGAGATGGTAGAAATCATTTGAAAAACCTTTGGATAGGCGTAAATTCCACACAATTCATCCACATTCACAGAGGCTTTCTTTGCTATTCGTGATAAATCATTGCGAACCAAATCCACAATCATAATATTCTCAGCGCGGTCTTTTTCGCTATTTTTCAATATTTTACGAAATAAAATATCCTCTTTTGAATTTTCTCCACGCTTAATTGTTCCTTTTATAGGCTGAGATACAATTTTTATCGCCTTTTTTTTCAAATAGCGTTCAGGACTAGAAGAAAGCAAAAATTTATCTTCAAATTTCAGAAATGTAGAAAATGGAGTAGGAGAGAGGCTACACAATTTTTGATAAACAAAAAAAGGGTTTATATCTGCATTATCATTATAATATTCAACACAATAATTCATTTCATAAATATCACCGCGATAAATATGTTCTTTGATTTTTTGTATAGTATTGATATATTCAGTATGTGAAATCCTGCCCAATAGCTCTATTCCAGCTAAATTTGATTTTGGAATCTTTAGGCTTTCAATTTTGGCAATCAAATCAGCATCTCCATCTGAAAAAGATAAGAATTCAATAGAATTTTCTTTTTCAATAAAAATATATTCGGGCATAAAAAAAGTTATGGCAGGAAATTTAACATAATCGAGGCCTTTGGAGCTTAATCTTTCTATATCATTCTTGAGCTCGTAGCTAAAAAAGCCGAAAAGCCATTCTTTATTCTCATTGGCGAAAAGCTCGAAAGCATCAAAAGCTCCAATTTCTTTGGTACTAAAGAGTTCGCGGGCACCAAAGGCCAGTAATTTATCAAAAGCTGATTTTACCTGATTATCACGATAGCCATGATTATCGTAATAAGCTACATAATCATAGCTTTGAGCCAAAAAAAGAGCTTTTTTAAGAAAATCGCTTTGGAATTTAATGTTCATTATAAATTTCTTTTTCTTATTTCGTACCCTATCTCAGAGGACAGGCAAACATCAAAAACTTCATCTATAATTTTTTGCATCTTTTTTATTGGAAAATCAATCTCAGCAGCCAAAGCAAGCATATCTTTACGGCTTGGCTTCCCTTTTCCCAAAACAGATATAGAATCGGCAAAGACACCAAAAAGGCCATCAAAAGGTTCAAATTGTGCTTCAAAAACTTGTTGTTTCAGAGGTAGAAAAAATGGAGATATAGAAAATCCCTTTTCTACCCAAGTACGGTCATATTCAAACAAACAAGTACGGCGCTTTGTTAAAGATAAACGGCCTACTAACTGGCTATTAAGACGAACAATTACTTTCATTTAATTACTAAT
This sequence comes from uncultured Bacteroidaceae bacterium, assembly GCA_964421365.1. Lineage (GTDB taxonomy): Bacteria > Bacteroidota > Bacteroidia > Bacteroidales > DYOH01 > CAYQXT01. Next base: position 13,611 of record CAYQXT010000018.1, on the reverse strand, counting down.
TATAGATAAATAACGCTTATAGGAGAGTTATCACCCACGCTTCGAGATCTTTTCACTCATCACTTTTCACTTTTCACTCTTTTTCTTCCTCACTTTTCTCCTGCTCTAGATAATCATCCAAACTATTTATTTCGTTAAAAATAAACAATTTATCAAAACCATCCACTGCATCCAGTATAACGGCCAATCGCAACAAATTAGACAAAGAAATTTCGGTTTTTTGTTCAAAGCGTTTTAAGATAGAAAGCGCAATGCCCGAACGACTGGCCAACTCTTTCTGGGTATAATTCCGGTTAATACGCATCTTCTTAAAATTCTTAACCAATACTTTTGCTAAATAGGCTGAATTATGCTGGTTTAAAATAAAATCTATATCGTTCATTATTTAAGTCTTTAATTGATAAATACAATAATAAAAAATAATATAAAGACTTTTATCTGAAAATGCAAATTTATATCCCAAATTTATAATATGACTTACAACACCCTGCCGAACCTTGGCAAAGTTGTTATTTTCAAGTATTTACAAAAACTCAACGAACTATTGACATAGAGTCATACTATAAATTTAAAATATAAGCCTTGTCCTTCTTCACAAATCCCACTTTTTTTAGGTATTTTTCGTGGGCAGAAGAGCTTGGGTAAGAAATAAGTCGCTCAAATTTAGCCTCTTTAAACAACGGCTTATTTTGTGTAAACAAGAATTTTCCCGGCTTTAAGTCTCGGAATTCAGGATTTACAAAATCCAAATCAATGACCAATGTTTTTTCGTCTTCAGGAAAGCCAAGAACAACACCGGCGAGAGCCATATTTCGCAAAATATAATATCTAAAAGTATGCTTTTGCGATCCGAAATCAAAATCAGGGAAAAACTGGTCAATCTCAGCTTTATAAAACTTAAAATATTCAGTTAAATAATCGCTCTTGGACGATACTGGCAGAACCTGAAAATAATCGGCACTCAAATACATTTTTATCAGATAATATATGTTTATCAGGGCAATAAAGCCATTTAATACGCCCACTGGTATTGCCCCAATAATAAAACCGTAAGTAGAAAAAAGAACTGCTCCAATCATATTTATCCAACGTAGTTTAACAATCGAATTCATCATTAGAGATACTGCAATCACCACAGAAGCTACATAACCTAAAATTTCCTGCCATTCCATAATATTATACTTTTAAAATAAATTTTTAAATAAAAATGCTGCAAATGTAATAAGTAATTGTGAATTATTATCACTGCTTAGAAACACAAAAAGCTTTGACTTTTGTCATTTTTTAGCTATATAGATGTACTAATTTTGTCGAATAAATAAAAATATCTATTTATGAAACCAAGCTACATAGAACACATCGGAATCGCAGTAAAAGATTTGGATAAAGCTATTGAATATTACGAAAACGTATTAGAATTAAAATGTTACTCTGTTGAAGAAGTTGCCGACCAAAAAGTAAAGACTGCTTTTTTTAAAGTAGGACAAACAAAAATAGAATTGCTTGAAGCGACTGCCGATGACAGCCCGGTAGCCAAATTTATCGAAAAAAGAGGCGAAGGAATTCATCATTTGGCCTTTGCGATGGAAGATGTAGCCGAAGCTTTAAGTGATGCCGAACAAAAAGGAGTAAAATTGATAGACAAAACGCCTCGCAAAGGTGCGGAAGGCCTAAAAATCGGTTTTTTACACCCAAAATTTAGTTTCGGTGTATTAACCGAATTCTGTGGAAAAGAATAGATAACAGCCTTTGGAAACAAGGGCTTATTTTTTTGTGTAAAATAAAGAATCCAATATAAAAAGGTGAATTTTCATCGAAATCGGTCGGACGGCTTCATTAATCAATTGTAAGTGAGATGTCTATTTTTACAGTTTTAATAAAGCTATCCGTCCGACCGGTTTTTAGACCAAACTCAATAAATCTTAAAAATATGAACAGTCAGGAACGGATTAAAAAACTTATTGATTTACGCGAGAAAGCTCGCGAAGGCGGTGGAATTCCGCGAATAGACAAACAACATAAACAGGGTAAATTTACAGCTCGAGAACGGGTTGAAATGATTTTAGATGAAGGAAGTTTCGAGGAATATGACATGTTCGTAACGCATCGTTGCACCGACTTTGGATTAGAAAATACCAAACCCCTCGGCGATGGTGTTATAACAGGAAGAGGCACCATTGACGGGCGTGTAGTCTTTATTTTCTCGCAGGATTTTACCATTATGGGAGGTTCTTTATCCGAAACCTACGCAAAAAAAATATGCAAAGTAATGGATCAGGCTATGAAAGTAGGCGCTCCAATCATAGGGGTAAATGACAGTGGTGGCGCTCGTATTCAAGAAGGTGTGAACAGTTTGGCTGGCTATGCCGAAATTTTTCAGCGAAATATAATGGCTTCGGGAGTTGTTCCGCAGATTTCAGCTGTTTTCGGCCCCTGTGCCGGCGGGGCAGTCTATTCGCCTGCACTTACAGATGTAGTGATTATGAGCCGCAAGAGCAGCTATATGTTCGTAACCGGTCCCAAAGTAGCCAAAACCGTTACTGGCGAGGATATTACCGTAGAAGAGCTTGGTGGAGCAGATGTTCATTCATCCAAATCGGGAGTAGCCCACTTTCGTGCCGATGACGAGGAGGAAGGTATCATGCTTATACGCAAGACCTTGGAGTATTTACCCCAAAATAATCTCGAAGAACCACCGGCTACCGAATGTCAGGATTCCGAAACTCGCCTTATCGAAGGACTGAACGATATTATTCCCGATAATCCGAACAAACCCTACAATGTAAAAGACATTATTTACGCCATAGTTGATGATGAAGAATTTTTAGAATTCCACCGTCATTATGCAAAGAATATTGTAGTAGGCTTCTCCAAATTTGGCGGGATGCCCGTAGGAATAGTTGCCAACCAACCTAATTACCTCGCTGGCGTTTTAGACATCGAAGCCTCGCGCAAAGCAGCCCGATTTGTCCGTTTGTGCGACTCTTTCAACATCCCGATAATTACACTGGTAGATGTTCCCGGCTTCATGCCCGGTAGTGTACAGGAATATGGCGGAATTATTATCCACGGCGCGAAATTGCTCTTTGCCTATGGCGAAGCTACCGTACCCAAAATCACCATCACCCTGCGCAAATCCTATGGAGGAGCACACGATGTGATGAGTTCTAAACAATTGCGCGGTGATGTAAACTATGCCTGGCCGACTGCAGAAATAGCCGTTATGGGCGCAAAAGGAGCCGTCGAAATCTTAGAGGGCAGAAAAATACGGGAAATAACAAACCCTAAAGAACAAACCAAATATGCGACAGAGAAGGAGAATGAATATAAAGAAAAATTTGCAAACCCCTATATAGCAGCGCAATATGGATATATTGATGATATTATCGAGCCTCGTAATACACGTACTCGAATTATCAGAGCTTTACGTGCATTAGCTACTAAAAAGGATATAAATCCACCTAAAAAACATAGTAATATTCCACTTTAAAAATTAAAATTATGTTACCATTAGTAAGTGGCCTAGACAATTTGAATACCGAAGAGCTTTTGCTGGCCGGACTTGGATACGTCATCGTATTCCTTGCCCTTACCGTTTTATATTTGGTATTTAGTTCGTTTCCGAAAGTAATTCGCCTGTTTCGAGCAGCCAAACTTCGCAAAGAAGGCAAAGAATGCCCCGAAGAGTGCGAAAATTTACCCGGCGATATAGCCGCCGCCATATCGGCAGCTTTATATCTGCACTTCAATGAATACCACGATGAAGAAATCGAGAAACTTACGATAAAAAGAGTTTCTAGAAATTATTCACCCTGGAGTTCAAAAATTTACAGTTTAAATCAGCTACAAAAAATAAAAAAATAAGAAATAAAAGGCCATGACACAAATAAAAATTTTATCCATCCAAAATAAAGCGTTCAAACTTTGTCAAAATTAGATTATGTGTCAGTGGTAAATTTATAATTAGTAATTTGTAATTAATTAAAATGAAGCATTTTAAATTTAAAATAAGGGGCAGCGAGTACGAAGTGCATATTTCCAACTTCGAGAAAAATATAGCCGAATTAGAAGTAAACGGAACGGCCTACAAAGTAGAGTTAGAATCCGAAGTAAAAACCAGTAAAACCCCGAAATTAATGAGATCGGCAGTTCCAGCACCATCACGCAGAGAGCAAAAAGTAACAAAAAATATCAGTTCAAAAGCTTATGTAGTAAAGGCACCTTTGCCAGGCATAATTTTGAAAATTTTTGTAAAAATAGGCGATACCGTTAAAAAAGGCGACCGCCTGATGACAATGGAAGCCATGAAAATGGAAAATAATGTACTGGCCGAAAAAGACGGCATCATAAAATCCATAGAAGTAGCCTCCGGCGCCAATGTACTACAAAACGATGTTCTGTTAAAAATTGATTAATCTCTAAATAGCATGCGAATAAAAAAGTTATTAACAATAATAGCAGCCATAGCAGTCATTGCTTTAGCCGATGCAGTGTGCAATCATTCCGGCCTGTACAGCAAGGCATTTGCACAAACCACACAAGTGCAGCAGACCGATGCAGGCACACAAAGTCCGGTAACTAAAGGCTTGGCAACTTTTTATAAATTCACCGGTTTTAGAAATGTTACACCCGGTAATGCCATAATGATAATGGTTGGACTGTTTTTCATTTTTCTGGCCATAAAATTTGGGTACGAACCGCTTTTGCTCATTCCTATAGGCACCGGTATTATCATCGGTAATATACCTTTTTTGCAGGGCGCTGGCTTGCAAGTAGGCATTTACGAAAAAGGCAGCGTACTTAGCTACCTCTATTTGGGAGTTATCAAAGGCGTATATCCCCCACTAATTTTCTTAGGGATAGGCGCCATGACCGACTTTTCGTCACTGATGTCAAATCCACGATTGATGCTACTTGGAGCAGCCGCCCAATTAGGTATTTTTCTTACCTTTATAGGCGCTCTTCTGCTCGGATTTCATGCTCCCGAAGCCGGAGCAATTGGCATTATCGGCGGAGCCGATGGCCCCACAGCCATTTTCCTATCCTCACGGCTTGCCAATGGCATAAACATCCTTTCAGACGGGACTACGGTAAAAAACCTCATAGGCCCCATCGCCATAGCAGCTTACTCATACATGGCTTTAGTTCCTGTAATTCAGCCACCTATAATGAAATTACTAACCTCTAAAAAAGAACGCTTAATACGGATGAAACCCCCAAGAGCCGTATCCAAAACAGAGAAAATCATGTTTCCGATAGTGGGTCTGCTGCTCACCACCTTTATTTCGCCCTCTGCACTACCGCTTCTGAGTATGCTATTTTTTGGCAATCTATTGAAAGAAAGCGGAGTAACTAAGCGACTGGCTGATACTGCCAAAAATTCGTTAATCGACATTGTAACCATGCTCTTGGGCTTAACCGTTGGTGCCTCCACACAAGCCGATGTCTTTTTACGCCCCGAAAGTGTGCTTATTTTCGTACTGGGAGCCGTTTCGTTTATGATTGCCACAGCCGGCGGTGTTTTATTTGCCAAATTCATGAATTTATTCCTGAAAGATGGCGATAAAATCAATCCACTTGTTGGCGCAGCAGGAGTTTCGGCTGTTCCAGACAGCGCACGGGTTGTGCAAACTATGGGCTTAAAAGAAGACCCCACAAACCACCTGCTGATGCACGCCATGGCTCCAAATGTAGCCGGAGTAATAGGTTCGGCGGTAGCAGCCGGTATTCTACTCGGATTTTTGATGTAAAAAAATCATATTATATTTATCACATAGTCAATCGATCAATTTAATGCAGTTCAAAATTTGAGCTGCATTTTTTTGGGCGGCTACGGGCTGTTCGCTTTAGTCGCCTCACCTCAGCCCGCAAAACATCGACAAAAAAGTAGTTCCGCTTATCGCTACACTCTTTTTTGCCGTGTTTTATAGGGCTTCGTTTTCGGCTCGCTACCGCTTCCATCCCTGCCGCACGGCAGCCTTGGCACAATTAAAAAAAATGTCTATTTTTGTTGCATGATGCAAAAAATAGACATTTCAGACAGGCTGAAAGCTACCATTTCGATGTTACAACTCTATGCTATCAGCGCAAAAATACGAGTGCAAAAATCTCCACAAGAACTCATAACCGAAATTTCGGAAAGAGAAAAATATTTAGCCAAAAACCTGAAAATCGAGGATATTTCCAAACTTCCACCGATTTATCACTCGCGCGAAGCCTACAAAAAATTGGGCAAGGAACCGGCACGTTACCGCCTGTCGGCAGAAGCCCTAATTCGCCGAATGGTAAAAAGGAAAGGCATCTACCAAATCAATAATATAGTAGAAATCACCAATATAATATCGCTAACACACTATTTTTCCATAGGCACTTACGATGCCGACAAAATTCAGGGTGATATTTTGTTTGACATTGGCCGCAAAGAGGATATTTACGAGAGTATTGGCAGGGGTTTGCTGAATATTGAAAATTTACCGGTTTTCAGAGATAAGCAGGGTGCTTTTGGCAATCCAACCAGCGACAGCAACCGCACAAAAATAAGCTCTGACACCCAAAATATGCTAATGATTATCATTGACTTTGGCCGGCAAACCGATGCACTGAAAAAAGCCGGCGATTTTGCTGTTGATTTACTAAAAAAATATGCAGTTGCGGCTGAATTAAGTACAATCATTCCTTAATTATTTATTATTAGAACGTATATATATTATTTTCAGCGAATTGAAGAATCAAATATATTAACACAATTTTCAATTTCCTGAAACAGTTATAGAAACACTTTTCCAGGAGTTCTCTGCTTGGGTTAATTACCAACAAGGTTTACGAACATGACCCTACTTATCAAAATATTAATATTATATCAAATCACTCTTTGGCGAAGTTCAAAAAAATATCGTTACTATTAGGAACCTAAAAGTCCAGTAAATGCTCAATCAGAAGCTTAGTTTTTTGCAGATGCGGGAATAAAGAGGTCTCGGAAAGAAGTATTTTAACCGGAACATTCATTTTTATAGGAATTATACCTCGAAAATGAACCTTAGAAAGTATTTTTGTGTTCGCAAAATCATTGATTTTTAAATCCACAGGAACAGTTAATTTTACAGGGATATTAAGATTTAAAGGTACTAAAATACTATCCTGCACCCGAATGGAAATTGGTACTTTTCCACTTACGGCAATAGAATCAGATATAGAGACACTCATTTTGCCATCCAACAGGATATTGCCGGCTACACGCATAGAAAGACCGGTTTCTCCGATCAAATATACCTTAATTTTCTGATCAAGTGGTATTAAATTATTAATTTTAACCTTCAGCGAATCGGGCATTAAAAATTTGGATTTCAGAGTAATCATCTGATTTAATGGCAAATCCAGAGGGACTTTAACTTTTTGATTAATAGGAATTGAGGCCTGAAAACTAATTTTCTTATTCAACTTCATTTGTACTTTTACCTTCATTGGGTCAACAATCTTGATATAGGTGTCTACTGGGATTTCAACATTAATCTTTACTGTGTAGTCAATAACCTCCTTTGACAAGCTATCTAACTCACCAGCTGCAAGTTTCAAGCGTTCTTTTGTCCTTGAAAGGAAAAACAACAAAAAGCCAATCAGAAACCAAAGAGTTATAAAAGTGGCCATGGATAGGTAAAGTGATCTTTTAAGCATCTATCGAAAATTTTAAAGGGATATTTTTATCAAAAACAATTTCTTTGGGGCTTACTTTTACCCGAACCGGAATAAGCTCTATACCTTTTTGATATACATCCTGCATCAAGGCAGCATATACAGGATCTATTTGTTGTGCAGCGGCGAAGAAATCTACATCTACACGCTGGATTACATACAACATCACTGCTCTGTAACCTGCCTCCTTCACTTTGAGCAAGGTTTTTAAGTGCTTTTGTCCACGTGTGGTTTTGGCATCGGGGAAAATTGCATAATCGCCATATTTATAAGTAACATTTTTGACTTCCACAAAGCATTTTTCCTGCTTATTTTCCGCATAAATATCAAAACGGCTATCCAAGAATTGCACTTCGCGGCGCACCATGTTGTATTCAGGAAATTGGGGTAAAATTCTACTTTTCAACCATTCTTTGGCCAGAATATTAGGTATTTGAGTGTTAATGCCTATCCAATGACCATTCATAAGAATCATTTCCCATGTAAAAGCCGTTTTCCGCTTGGGATTTTTGCTCATCGAGAGCATTACCGGTGCGTTTTCTTCCAAACAGCTCAACATAGCGCCACTATTGGTACAATGCACTGTAACTACTTCGCCTGTATCGAGCCGAACATCAGCCAAAAACCGCTTATAGCGCTTTATTAGCCTACCAGAAATTAAAGGTTCTGAAAATTTCATTCTAATGGTAAATTGTCAATGGTTAATTATTAATAAGTCTGGTATAAAAAGATAAATTTGCATCGAAATCGGTCGGATGGCTTCATTAATCAATTGTAAATAAGCTGTCTATTTTTACAGTTTTAATAAATCTATGTCCGACCAGTTTTTAGACCGAACTCATTAATAATATTTACATTTTTCATTCTTTACGATTTCTTTTATTTTATCAGGATAATTTGTAATAATTCCATCTACACCCATATCCAAAAGACGGCGACAAACAAGGGTATCATCAACATAAAATAGGCAAACATTAGGACTAAAATCCAAGATTTTTTTTCCTCATAATTAGATATTAATTACAGTTAGTCATTTAGTTAAAAAAACAAATCCATTTTTTTTATACAATATCTGCAAATTTGGGTATTTTTTCATCACACCCTCCAATCGGTCAATCTTAGTTACAAAATACACCTTTTTACCGGCAGCATCCGACAAAATCCGCTTTTGAAATTCTTCTGCACTTTCTTTATCCTGATTTTCTAATTTTCGCTTTCCATAAAAAAGATGCGCATAAGATTTAAAACCCAAAGGCTCGATATAGCAATCCTCATTGGCATGTTTTTGATAAAACTCTATGGCTGCGTTTTGTGAGTATTTTTCTATTCGCGGCGTAAAGACAATCTCTGCAAGAAAGACAAAAGCCAGCGAAAAAAAAATTATAGCGTAAATTTGATAACAAATTCGCTTTTTGTGTAAAAAGAAAGCGAGTATCACCCCGATTAAAGGCAATAAACCTATCAAAAACTCAAAACCTGTCCAATGCACCTCAGCCATTAAATTTCCTTTGGCAAATTTATCTTTAATCCACTCTGCCTGAGCAAATTCATGAGCATGCAAGCCAATATATTGCAAAGCAAATACAGCTACAAACAAAACTAAAGCAATAAAAAGTAAAAGCCCTAACTGCCAGCCTGAAAGATTCTTTTGTTTTTTGGATTGATATTCAATACTTAGAACGGCCAAATAAGTCAATGGGAAATAACAAAGTGATGAATAATGCACTATCTTGGTTTTCACAAGGGTAAAAAGGAGTAAAACGAGCCAAAATACAATCACCATTAGTCTGTATATCATTGACCTATTGGTTTTGAAATTATTAGGAAACAAGGCCGGAATAGCGAGAACCGAAGCCGGGAAAACGCCAAAGAATAAGACCACAAAATGATAGAGTAAAAAACCGCCATGTCCGGCATCTTTAGTCGTAAGCAGACGAATTTGGTAGAGTATAAAATCGCGGACTATATCCCAGTTTCCCAGCGCTATTTGAACGGCGAAATACGAACCGCCAATAACAAGTAAAACAGCAAGGTAAATAGCTATATCTTTGAGCTGTATGTTGATATTTTTCCGTGAAAACAGCCACAAAATAGTAATACTCAGGGCAAAAATAAGAAAAGCTACGGGGCCTTTGGTCAGAATGGCGAGACTAATAAAGACTGCGGAAATAATGACCGACAATTCTTTATGTATGCCAAGGCGCAAATATTCGATAAAATAATAAAAACCAAGAAAAATAAAGAAATTGAACCAGGGGTCGATAATAGCCGATTTGAAATAGAAAAAAGGGAGGATAGAGCCTACATATAAAAGTACCCACAAAACGCCAAAATCCTTACCATGCCACTTTTTACCGATATGAAAGAGAAACATCAGTTGTAAAACGCCCAAAAAGGCATTAGGAAAACGGGCAGCAAATTCATTTACCCCTATTATATGCATTGAGATCGCCTGTAACCAGATAAAAAGTGGAGGCTTTTCTAAAAAAGGGCGAAAATCAATCTGTACAGTACCATAATTACCGGAAACAAGCATTTCGCGGGCGGCTTCAGAAAAATTTATTTCGTCCCAATCGAACAGTTGTACGCCACCGAGAAAAGGGAAAAAAAGCAAGCTACCTATTATCAAAATAAACAGGTAGATATAATATTTATTTATTTTTTCAAAAGAGAATTGTGCCATTTTGTATTGTTCCATTTATTTGTCCAGAGTAAAATAATAAATACCGAAAGAACGCCCACGAGCGAACCTCCAATTGTATCGTGCAAAAAATGCTGTGACAAATATACGCGACTAAAAGCAACCAAACAAGCGATTAACAATAAGAGTATTTGCAAAACTGGTTTGTTAGCTGAATATCGGTAGGATAGATAAGTAAAAATAACAAAAGCGGAGGTAGTGTGCCCTGAAGGGAAACTGTAAAAATTATGTAGCTCCACGCCTGAAACAAGGTGCAGCGAAGAAGGTAAAATCTTTGTGAAATAATAATAAGGGCGAGGCAAATTAATAAGATGCTTTAGTCCTTGTACCAAAAGAGTAGATAAAGCAAGCATTAAGCTAAGGTTCATACTATCGCGAAAGCGAATGAATAAAAAGAGGAGAATAAGAATTACTAATGTTGCTGCATTGCCTATGTAAGTATAATATTTGAAAAATATATCAAAAAAAGAATTATGAAAATGATTTATCCACAGATGAATTTCATCGAAATAATAGAAATAATGCAGTGTGCTAAGTCCGGCCAGTAAAAGCATCCAGCCAATAATATAATATTTAATTTGCTCGTAAATTTTAAACAATTCCACCCTATAAGTTTTAAATGAATAAGCAAATATAGTATTTTTCGCTTAAAGAAGTAAGTAACATCTCAGCATGCTGTGCATGCATGTTGATTTTTTAAAAGAAACGCCTCAGGGTGCTGACGCACGTCTGAGGGTTTTCCAAAGGTATTATTCATTCCAAATTAGGCGCGAAATAACTAATCGCTGAATTTCGGATGTTCCTTCGCCTATTTGCAGCAACTTCTGGTCACGGAAAAAGCGTTCAATCTGGTAGTCGGCCATTAAACCATATCCCCCAAAAATCTGAACTGCTTCATTAGCTACTCTTTGTGCAACTTCTGAGCAATAGAGTTTAGCCATAGCTGCTTCTTTGCCGTAATCATATCCTTTGTCTTTGAGCCAAGTAGCCTGATAAAGCAAATGACGGGCTGCTTCTATCTCAGTAGCCATATCAGCTAATTTGAATGCATTTATCTGAAAAAGGCCTATTGGCTTTCCAAACTGCTTACGCTCTTTGGCATATTGCAAAGCCATTTCGTAAGCTCCCTGTGCTAATCCTAATCCCATAGCACCAATGGAAAGGCGGCCGCCATCTAAAGTATGCAGCATTATATGCGAGCCTTCACCACGTTTGCCGAGCAAATTGGTTTCAGGAACGCGCACATTGTCGAAAAATAGTTCCGAGGTGTCGGATGCCCGCCAAACCATTTTACCATGTAAAAAATTGCGGGTAAATCCGGGCGTGTCTTTTTCTACAATGATAGTAGAATACTCTTTCTTTCCATTTCCTAAATCGCCGGTAACGGCCTGAACAGTAACACCGGCACTAATATCAGAAGCGCCATTGGTAATAAAAATTTTGGAACCATTTATCACCCATTCACCATTTTCTATTTGAGCGGTAGTTTTAGTTCCCCGAGAGTCTGAACCGGCGTTTGGCTCAGTCAATCCAAATGCCCAAATATGCTCACCAGTGCAAAGTTGGGGTACATATTTGCGTTTCTGTTCTTCGGTGCCAAAATCAATTAATGGATTTATTCCGAGAGAATTATGTGCTGCCACGGTAGCCCCCTGAGAACTATCTATTCGAGTAATTTCCTCTACGGCAATAATATACGATAGATTATCCAGACCATGACCACCGTATTCTTCGGGGACGGTCATTCCCAAAAGTCCCAAATCACCCATTTTTTTGGTAATTTCGGGCGAAAATTCAGCTTTTTCGTCTAATTCTTGTGCAACAGGTTTTATTTCACGCTCGGCAAAATCTCTCACCGATTGCCGCAGCATATCATGCTCTTCGGTTAAATATGGACTCTTCATTTTAATTACTAATTACTAATGATTAATGTCTAATTCCGTTTTACGATGATGATGAAGATACAGAAATACAGGAATTATCCGGATAATCACGGATATAAAATCTGTTATTATCCGTCTAATCTGTATATATCTATGATCAATCATTTAATATTATTTCGTAATTGAATCAAGTATTCGTTTGGGTACAGAAATTTTTTGATTTAAAATAGCTTGCGCATATGTTTTGCCTTGTGCATCTATTTGAAGTGACTTAGTACCACCACCATCTAAAGATTTCTCTAATAAAAAATTAAGAGCGAACAAATTATCTAATTCAAAACGTATCACTCGACCTTCGCAGGCTTCGGCAAACATAGATTTAACAATATCGGCAGTTAAATACTGACGTAAAAACAGATAAATGGTCTTATTACGTGCAATCAGACCAATATTAGCCATATCCCCTTTGTCGCCCGAACGAGCTAAGCATAATCTACGCAATTTAATGCGTTCTGTTTCCTCATCTCCAATAACAATAATAGTACCAGTGGGATCAGCCCTACTTACCTGTTTATTAGAGCGTTGAATATTCATTTCTTCTTCAAAACCAATTACTGAAGGAACATCGAGACTATCGGTAATCTCCCCTTTGAAATCCAAAATATACACTTTGGCAGTAACTAATTCTTTGCGAATCAGACAAGGCCAGTAGGTCATTACATTATGAATACGGGGTCTGCCGCCAGTTACAGCCACACCGGGGGGGCCACTCAAAATAAGGGGTGCAATACTTTTGGAAAATTCCAAAACTTTATCGCGATTATAGTCAAAAACACTAAATTGTAATAATACTTCGTTGGGTTCAATATCGGGTGCCAGATTTTTATGACAGCTATCATAACCGACATATTCGGTGTTTTGCTTTTCAAATTTGATTCCTAAACGTTTCCAAAACAAGTCTTTAAAAACACGGGCTTTATCAATGGCATTGGGTCCACTCAGTATAATAGAGCTACTTGCCTTATACCCATCGGAATAAGCCATTGAAACTTTCAGAAAATGCGTGGAAGGCGCACCTTTAATCCCAAAAACTTTCACTCGATTTTCTCCGGCATCCTCCAATTGAATGGAAAGAAAATCGGCAATCACATCAGGGCTGATATAATAGGCAGGGTCGCCCATTTCGTAAACCAATTGCTCTTTTACACTCTCCACACTCACCAATCCACCGGTATTTTCGTGTTTAGTCACGTAGAAAGTGGCATCAGGATACACTTCTACAATGGGGTAGCCAAAATTGTCCCAGCGCTCAATTTTATGCCAGTCGGTAAAATTTCC
>CAYQXT010000017.1:0-18341 GCA_964421365.1 uncultured Bacteroidaceae bacterium | reverse complement strand
GCATCTTATTGTTGTAGCGTTTTTGGTTCATTGATTTTTATTTTTCGGTGCGAACTTAAGAAAAATTCTCACATAGAAAAATGTTTTTTAGCCAGTTTTTTAATAAAAGGTAATTTTTTGCAAGGAAAAAATGAGCGGGAAAATTAGCATTGATAATATGACTTGGAGTCATACTATCAATGCTAATAGTAGCAATTTTCACTCTTCTTTGAAGTACTTCCAGGCCTGTTTATTTTCCATAAAAAAGGCGCGCCAGTCCCAGAAAGATTTAGAATCGTTGGTGGCCACTGCCAAAATAGCTAAAACTTGTAATATCTCTAAATCTTGCTCATTATCAATATTTTGCCATGCTATATCAGTCAAACCAATGCCTATTTTATCGCTGCCTCGGCTTATTTCTTCTCGCAATTGCTCTGCGGTTTTCTTCGTCCAATCCTTAGAGCCTTCTTCTATATCTTTTTTTATCAGGGCTTTGCATTGTCTGGCTATTCTTTGGGCAGACTCTTCGGGCTTACTAAATATTACTTTCTGTTTAAAAGTTTGTTCCAGAATGTATAATTCCTCTGGCGAATATTCCTTGGCTTTTATAATTTTCTCATATATTACATTCTCTTTTTTGGGCGACTTTTTTTTCTGTTTAGCATCTACATATTCCTTATTCCAGCAGTTTCTTAATCTCTTCAATATCCTTCCAGCATTTTGTTTCATTTTCGCTAATAATTTCTTCAAATTTTGTTTTTTCTCAGGTTCGTAGCTCACAAACAATTGTAACAACTCATCTTTAGGAATATTACGCTCCAAAAACTGAGGTTGTCCGAGAAATTTGAAGGATAGATTTTCAAAAACATCTTCAATAGTATGCAAATCAATATCTGAAGAAGCAAATACCAATAAAGGCTCTATTTGCTCCATGCTAAAGGTTATAAATTTTTCGGTGAGTGTATCCAGAATATCTTCCAAGGTATATAAGTCCGGATTTTCCTTTTTTGAATTTTCCTTTGTAATTTCGTTGGCTTTATATATCAGCTTTATCAAAATATGAATATCCTCAAAATTCTGAATTATAGGGTCTATAAGGTCGGAAGCTCCCCATGTCTTTGGCACGGCATCGGCTAATTTGGTAGCATAATAATCCATAAAAACCACTAATCCTTCGTGCTTTAATATTACGGGTAATAGCGTATTATCGTGGCCTACATATCGGCCTGAGCAATACGAATATCGCCAAAAACAAAGGCTTTGCCTTCGGGCATCCGGTTTTCGATTAAGGTAGCTGCCGCGAGTATGGCCAAATGATAAGGATTGCCTTGTGTTTTGCTGTCGAAAATCATGGTTCCGTTGAAGCCATCGGCATAGGTCATATATCCCTGCTCACGCTCAGAATAGGCTCTGTATATCTAGCAGGTTTATCTCCTTGATAATAACTAATATAGTTATGCAAACGGAAATCTTCAGCCCGTTTTTGCGAATAAGCATCGCCGAAAACAGACCAATACTCTTCATCAGTTCCTTCCTCTGCAATTAGTTGGCGGCTAAAAATACGCCGCTAATAATTGCCATAAGGCTCCAAAGTATAGCGCAGAAGTGGTGCTGGAAATTTGCGAAGCATGGTTAAGATCTCGCTATATATAGCTTCCCACTTTTTTTGTTCAATATCTTCTTGAATGGCTGCAAAAATAAATAAGCCCATGGTTTCTCAATTTAAGTTATACTATAAAATAATCTTTTAGGATGTATTAAAAAAAACAAATAGTATTAAAATTGATATAAATATACACTTGTACTATTTGTATATCAATACATTATGAAAATATTTACAAAAACATAAGATTATGGCATATTATTATAAAATTTATTATATCTTTCATAATCTAACCTTTATGAACTCCAAAACTTGCTAAGTCTATCGTTTAAAAAATGTCTTTTTTAAACGGGACTCTTCCATAGAAAAAAATAAAAAACCAAGCTATCGACAAAATTTCCAGCTACCAATGTTTGGTAAGAAATTCTTACTATGACTTTTAGACAAAGAGTAAGGATGTAGCTATACATTTAAAAAAATCCATAACATTATGGTTTGCTTAGCTTATGCCGGTATAATAAATCGGATAAAGTTAAAATCTTTGCAGAACAATGCTAAAACCCTCTCAAATAGTGCGATGCGCAAGGGATTGCAGCGGTAGCGCGCCTTATGCAGGGCTTACAAAAGCTGGCAAAAAAAAGTGTAGGAACGGAACTCCTTTTTTGCCGTACTTTTGTTGCCCTGCATAAGGGGTACTACAAGCGGAAAGCCCGCCCGTGCGCCCAAATAATTATGAATGACTAATTTCAAGGGCAGTTCTACCCTCTTTTTTTACTTACTAATTCCGCTCTCTATACGTTTAATTCACCCTTGAACTAAAAATATTTTTGTCTAAATTTCAGGGCTACATTCACCAATGAAATAAGCACCGGTACTTCTACTAATGGCCCTATGACCGCTGCAAATGCTACACCGGAATTAATTCCAAATACAGCCACTGCTACGGCTATTGCCAGCTCAAAGTTATTGCTCGCTGCGGTAAATGATAAAGTAACCGTTTTCTTATAATTCGCACCAATTTTTTTGGCCGCGAAAAAGGATGCAAAAAACATGATTACAAAATAAAGCATCAGCGGAACAGAAATTAATAGAACATCAAAGGGTAGTTTTACGATATATTCACCTTTTAATGAAAACATGACAAAAATAGTGAAAAGTAAAGCAATTAGAGTAAGTGGACTGATTTTGGGAATGAATTTGCGCTCGTACCAGTCCTTACTTTTCAGTCTAATAAGACCGTAACGTGTAATAATTCCGGCAATGAACGGAATTCCGAGATAAATCATCACACTTTTGGCTATTTCGCCTATGCTAATATCAACTACTGCAGAATGAATTCCAATCCACATGGGAATCAGCGTTATAAACACATAGGCGTAGAACGAAAAAAATAAAACCTGAAAAATACTGTTAAAAGCAACTAATCCGGCCGCATATTCAGTATCGCCTTTGGCTAAATCGTTCCAGACGATTACCATAGCGATACAGCGGGCTAAACCTATCATTATCAATCCGGTCATATATTCGGGGTAATTATGCAAAAAAATTACGGCCAAGGCAAACATTAATATAGGGCCTATTATCCAGTTTTGTAATAATGAAAAACTCAGAATTTTAACATCACTAAATACATCTTTAAGCTCTTCGTATTTCACCTTGGCCAAAGGTGGATACATCATGATTATCAGCCCAATGGCTATTGGAATATTGGTTGTTCCACTACTCATGTTTTCCCAGAAACCAGCTACTTTGGGCACAAAATAGCCCAAACTTACACCAAACAGCATCGCAAGAAATATCCACAAGGTAAGAAAGCGGTCTAAAAATTTTAATCGTTTTTTCATTTTATTGAATGTATTGTTTTAAGCTACAATTCTCTGATTTTTTTTTCATAAAATTCCCTGAAATCGTGTTTTATTTCGTCTCTGACTTTACGGAAAATACTTAGAGTTTCTTGCTCTGTTCCAGTGGCATCGGCAGGATCTTCAAAACCAATATGCAAACGGTGCGCCACCTCACCGATAAAAACAGGGCAGCTTTCTTTTGCGCCATCGCAAACCGTGATTACATAATCGAAAGGAGTTTTCAAAAACTCACTTACACTTTTGGGCTTACCGCCGCTAATATCAATTCCTATTTCATCCATTACCTGAATGGCTTTGGGATGTACAGCACCCGAAGGCTGTGTTCCGGCTGAATAAACCTCCAAGCCCAAATCAAAACTCTTTAAAAGCCCTTCTGCCATTTGGCTACGGCAACTATTGCCAGTACATAATACTAAAATCTTCATATCTTTACTTAATTACTAGTGATTAATGACAACTCTCCGTTTAACTTTGCCAAAGTTTGAATTTACAAACAAATAAAAGCCTGATAACCAGCAATGTATCTATTTAATGATAACTCTAGCAAAGTTCTCATTTTTAGATATTTACAAAAAATTTAACGGACTATTGCAATGATTAATGACTAATGCAGTTCTATAAGTAATACCCTTAAATTTCTGAATTCTGAATCATGATTCTTATTTCCCAATATCCAATTCACAATTTAAATCAGACTCGCTCAAATTGCTTAAATAACCACAAATCAGTTGTTTTACTATGTTTATTTTTTCCGGTGTCAGGCAATAATATATTTTCGTGCCTGAATAATGTCCTGTTATAAGTCCTACTTTTTTAAGCTCGCTGATATGTTGTGAAACAGTGGTTCTGCTCAGTGGTAATGCATCTGTAATATCACCACTAATACAGGTATTACTCTCTGAAAGATAGCTCAATATAGCAATTCGGGCAGGATGTGCCAATACTCTGAAAATCTCAGCTAACTCTTGCTGTTTTTTATCAAATAATTCAAATTTTTGCATTTTTTAAAAAACTTATGTTGCAAACATACGATATTTATTTTGTACTATCAAAAAATAAGCGTACTCTTATTTCGTTCATTTACGAAATACTATAGATAAAAAACCATGAAAATTAAAATTTTAGGAACGGGTTGTCCCAATTGCAAAACATTAGAAAAAAGAGTCAGAAGGGTCATCAAAAAAAATAATCTTTCTTTTCCGGTAGAAATGGTTAATGACATTGAAAAAATTATGACTTATAACATTTTATTCACGCCGGCATTAGTTATCAACGATGAAGTAATCGTAAAAGGAAGAGTGCTTTCGGAAAAAGAAATACTTTCTTTAATTACTAATAACTAATTACAAATCCTTAAACTGATTCCAAAGATTTTCGTTTGGAACAGGTGCTACTATGCTAATCCACTCCTGTTTAACAGGATGTAAAAGTTCCAATTTGCGTGCATGCAAATGAATTCCGTTTCCTTCTTTATTAGAGCGAGGAAAACCATATTTCAAATCGCCTTTAATATGAATTCCTATTTTTGCCAATTGGGCTCTGATTTGATGATGCCTGCCAGTTAGTAATTCAATTTCCAGTAAAAAATAGTTGTCGGTTCGGGCTTTAAATGTGTATTTCAGGTGAGCTTCTTTAGAGCCTTTAACCTGCTTATCGAAAGCCTTTGACTTGTTGGTAGCACTCTCCTTTTTAACAAAATGAACCAATTCACCTTCTAATTCTTCCGGTATTTTATCCACCACCGCCCAGTAGGTTTTCTTCATGTCGCGCTTTTCTTGCATCATCTTATTCAGACGAGTGAGCGCCTTACTGGTCTTTGCAAAAAGCAAAACACCGCTAGTAGGCCTATCGAGCCGGTGAACCGAACCGAGAAAAACATCGCCGGGTTTATTATATTCATGTTTGATATATTCTTTCACTACATCAATCATTGTCATATCACCCGTAATATCACCTTGCGAAAGTGCCCCCCAGGGTTTATTTATAGCGATTAAATGATTATCTTCGTATAAAATTTCAACTTTCTCTGATTTAGTATTGCTCTTTTTCATTTGGAAAATCTCGTTTTTTAACATCATTAATATATTGCATCACAGCTCCTTTTATTTCATCACTCAAATTGTGGTAACGGCGCAAAAAACGGGGAGAAAATTCCTGTGTGATACCCAGCATATCATGCAAAACCAGCACTTGTCCATCCACACCGCCACCAGCACCTATTCCAATAACTGGAATTTTAAGTTCCTTAGCCACTTGTTCGGCTAAATTTGCTGGAATTTTCTCCAATACCAATGCAAAAATACCCGTTTTTTCCAATAATTTTGCATCCTCCATTAATCTATCTGCCTCTTCTTTTTCTTTTGCCCTAACAACATAAGTTCCAAACTTATGAATGGATTGGGGCGTCAAACCGAGGTGTCCCATTACTGGAATTCCGGCCGACAAAATACGCTCTACACTCTCTTTAACTTCTGATCCACCCTCCAATTTCACAGCAGCAGCACCGGTTTCTTTCAAAATACGTATAGACGAAGAGAGTGCCAATTTAGAATTCCCCTGATATGTTCCAAAAGGTAAATCCACCACAACTAATGCCCGTTCTACAGCACGAACTACTGAACTGGCATGATAAATCATCATTTCCAATGTAATGGGAAGTGTAGTTTCAAAACCCGCCATCACATTAGAGGCAGAATCACCAACTAAAATCACATCAATCCCAGACTGGTCAATAATTTTGGCCAGAGAATAGTCGTAGGCCGTCAGCATACTTATTTTTTCACCGGTAAACTTCATGTTGTGTAAAACATGGGTAGTAACCTTTCTCACCTCTTTATGAACAGACATATTCGTAATTTTATAATCATTATTCTGCAAAGTTATCATATTTTATCATTTATTGTATATTTGCAGTATGAAGAATAATAATTCTGTTATAAAAACCGAAGATGAAAAATTAGCAAGGATTGCCAAGGCACTCAGTCACCCTATCCGTGTTTATATCATCCGACTTCTTGCTTCCCAGGCTTGCTGTTTCAGTGGTGATTTAGCCGAAAACCTACCTATTGCCCGTTCTACTCTGTCGCAACATTTAAAAGAATTGCGTAATGCCGGCCTAATTCAGGGAAGTATTGAGTACCCAAAAATAAGATATTGCTTAGACCATGAAAACTACAACTACGCCAAAAAACAGTTTAAATTATTTTTTGCTTAACTCACCCGGTGATATTAGCCATTTTTTTGAATTTTATTTATTCTTTTCAAAAAAATCAATTATATTTGTTATGTATAAAAAAAACGTATGCGTCTAAAGAAAGTTTCTTGTATAATATTCCTTTTGTTTATCGTAAAAAATATTACAGCTCAGGATATTTCCAAATACTTGAACCAGTTAGACAGTGTTCAGGGAAATGCAAAAGTGGATGTTCTGAACAAAATTACATGGAAACTTAGAAATTCCAACCCACGTGGAGCTATCAAATATAGCCAAAGGGCTATAATACTATCCGATAGCTTAAACTATTTTAAAGGTACTGCTATGGGACATAATTTCATGGGAGTCTTATACCGCAATTTAGGACTGTATAATCTGGCCTTGATGGAATATCAAAAGGCGATAGCCATAGCTGAAAATAAAAATATCAAAGATCAATTAGGATATGGGTATAATAATTATGGAAACTTATATTTATATCAGGAATTACCGGATTTAGCCATAAAATATCTCAAAAAAGTAATTCCTATTGCGAAAGAAATAGAAAATAAAGATTTAGAAGCTTATGCTCTTCAGAATATGGGGCGTTCCTACCTATTGCTACACAAAACAGACTCTGCAAAAAATTTAATCCTATCAGCAATAAAAATTCGTACAGATAAAAAGTTGAAGGAAAAGTTAGGCGTGTCTTATAAATATCTTGGTGATTGTTATCTCGCCGAAAAAAATTACACTAAAGCAAACGAAGCCTATTTAAAAACAACACAATTGACTAATTTTCAAAAAGATGTTGATTTATATGCCGATTATTGTCTGCAAAAATCAAAAATATTCGTAATAAATAATAAGATAGATAGTGCCATATACTATGCAACACAAAGTCTGGAGACAGCTAAAGAAATAAAATCAAGTTTGAGAATTAAAAATGCTTATGAGGGCTTGAGTAAACTTAGAGCAAAACAAAAAGATTATATCAATGCTTATTTAATGGAGCAAAACGTTGGATATTATAAAGACTCGCTTTATAACGAACAAGTTAGCAAACGCATCCAAAGTGTCGAATTTAGCAGCGAACAAAGGCAAAAACAGTCGCAAATTATTTTAATAAAAAAAGACTTACTCCTAAAAAAAGCAAATAACAAAAGAAATCGAATTCTTTTGGCTTTTTCCGCTCTCCTTATCCTTATCATTCTTATTGCCTTTATTTGGTATTATAAAAGTAGAGAGAAAATAAGTAAGATTAACCAAACATTAGTCTCCAAAAATAAATTAATCACTGAAAAAAACAACCAACTAAAAGAAAAAAGCTTCGAACTCTCCGTTCAATCACAAAACCTGAAACAATTGAACGAAGAATTAGAGCAACAAAAGAAAATTTTAATTGAACAACAAAAAGAGACAACAGATAGTATTCAATATGCCAGCAGAATACAAAACGCATTAATGCCCTACGAAGGACTTTTCAAAACACTCTTCAAAGAATACTGTATTTTAAATAAACCACGTAATATCGTTAGTGGTGATTTTTATTGGCTAAAACACTCGAAAGATTTTATCTATCTTGCGGTAGCTGACTGTACCGGACATGGGGTTTCGGGTGCGTTTATGAGTGTATTAGGTATTTCTATTTTAAATGAAGTCATTAACAGAAACATTGACAGAGATTTAAACCCTGCTACCGGCGAAATATTAGATCAACTTAGAGAAAAATTAAAATTTGTCTTACGACAAACAAACATCAAAGACAATAAGGATGGCTTAGATATTTCCCTTGTAAAAATCAATAGATCTGAAAATTTAATTGAGTTCTCGGGCGCATACAACAATGCCTATCTAATAGACAATAATGAACTTAAAATTATGGAAGCAGACTCTATGCCAGTTGCTATTTATCGAAAAGAAAAGCCGTTTAATACACAAACAATTAGCTTTAATAGCACCGCAAAGTTATATTTATCTACGGATGGCTATCAGGATCAAACCGGCGGCGAGAGAGGACGTAAATATTTCACCAAAAATTTCAGAGAATTGCTTTTAAAAACATCAGGACTAAGCCTTTATGAACAAAAACTAAAATTAGAACACGAATTTATTACTTGGAAAGGCAATTATAAACAGATTGACGATGTATTAATTGTAGGAATTCAAATTTAAAGTTATGCATTGGTTTTACGCACCCGATATTCAGAGTAACTTTCATACCCTCAGCGAAGCAGAATCAAAACATTGTATTCGTGTTCTTCGCCTTAAGATCGGCGACATTTTATACCTGACCGATGGAAAAGGAACGCTGCTTACCTCCAGAATAGTAGAGGATAATCCCAAAAAAACAACCGTTGAAATTTCAGAAAAGGTCGAAAATTATGGGAAAAGGGATTTTTATCTGCATCTTGCGGTTGCACCCACAAAATCCAACGACCGCTATGAATGGTTTCTAGAAAAGGCCACAGAAATTGGAATAGACGAAATTACACCTCTACTCTGCGAACATTCCGAAAGAACACGGATTAAACCCGAACGCTACAACAAAGTGATAGAAGCAGCAATGAAACAATCTTATAAGACTTATCATCCTAAATTAAATCCGCTAAGCAAATTTAACGATTTCATAAATAAGTCTGAAGCAAATCAAAAAATCATTGCGCATTGTATTGAAGGTAAAAAAGAAGCACTGAAAAATATTATTTTACCAAAAAAAAATATACTAATAATGATAGGACCCGAAGGCGGATTCAGCCCTTCCGAAATAGAGTTGGCACTCGCAGAAAACATCGAAGCTTCAACCTTAGGCGATACAAGGCTTAGAACAGAAACAGCCGCTATTGTTGCCTGTCATTCGGTCAATTTCATTAACCAAAAATAATCTGTGATTCGGAAATCTGTATTTAGGATTCAGAAAACATAGCACCTTTTTAGGTCTGTGTTTATTGATATATTTGCAGAACGGTATCTTAATTAGTGCCTATCCACAAACTCTACTCGTTCGGCAAAGGTTTTACATTTGTCGTATTTATTATTCAGGCTATGCCTGAGCCGGACAGCAGTTTTGCTCACTAGGAATTATTAGTGTAATTTTTAGACAAAAATATTTATTGGACTTATATGAATGAACACTAAATTATCCAAAATTGAAAAGTACATGAAAAAAAGAGTTAGTCTGTTATTTTTATTTTTTATAAGTATTTCATTATCTGCCCAAACCGGTGATTTTAAGATTGCCCTCTTAAAGTACAAAGGAGGTGGTGATTGGTACGCTAATCCAACCTCATTGCCCAATTTGATTAAATTCTGCAACCAGACAGCAGGAATGCAAATAGACCCTGAACCGGCAACGGTTGATGTAGGTAGCCCCGAGATATTTAAATATCCTTTTGTACACATGACCGGCCATGGAAATGTAGTTTTTAGCGCTCAGGAAATCAAAAACCTGCGAGACTACCTATTTTCAGGTGGTTTTTTACACATAGATGATAATTATGGAATGGATAAATATATTCGTCCACAATTAAAAAAAGCATTTCCGGAGCTAAAACTAACCGAATTACCCGATAATTTTCCAATTTTTCATAATTATTTTGATTTTCCTAAAGGTTTACCCAAAATTCACAAACACGATGGTTTGCCCTCACAAGCCTTTGGCTTGTTTTACAACGGACGCTTAATTCTACTCTACACTTATCAATGCGACTTGGGCAATGGTTGGGAAGATCAGGAAGTTTACAACGACCCACCGGAAAAGCACAAAGAAGCTTTACGGATGGGAGCAAATTTGCTTAGCTATGTTTTTATGCAATAAAAAAGTAAAAAGACTTCAAAATTAATTCAGTAATTGAAAAAAAAATTGTAATATTGCAGCCCGTTAGAAAAGAGAAATTATAAAAACGAAGAAGGATGGATTTAATTAAAGTTGCGCAGAACGAATTTTTAACAACAAATGAACTCCCTGATTTTCAAGCAGGTGATACAATCACTGTGAATTACAGAATTAAAGAGGGAAACAAAGAGCGCGTTCAGGCATTCCGTGGCGTTGTTATTCAACGTAAAGGCGTTGGTGCTTCCGAAACTTTTACCATTCGCAAAATGTCCGGTAATATTGGTGTTGAAAGAATTATCCCTGTTCAATCGCCATACATCGACAGCATTGTAGTGAATAAACATGGTAAAGTTCGAAGAGCTAGAATTTTCTATTTTAGAAAACTGACCGGAAAAAGAGCTAGAATCAAAGAAAAAAGATTTTAAGACATTTTTTAAAGGGATAAGAAAGCTGCCTCTCATTGATGCAGCTTTTTTTATGTTTAAAAGCCCTACGAACGTTTTGAACATATTTTACACTATTTACAATGTATTACTTTTTTGTTTAAAACACATTTTTTATAAAAAAGGTGTTTTTCATTCGTTTATATTTTAAAATTAACCAGCTGTCAACTCATTAGAAAACATAGATTTTTGAACCCTATAAGCCATTTAAGTAAAAAACTAATAGTAAAAAGTTTTTATCCCATATTACTTTTTTATTATCTTTACTTTAACTATTAACTATTCACTTTTAACTCATTACTCCTCACTCTTCTGTGTGTCTTAATTAATATTTCAGACGTGGCTCGTTTCATTCAACCGGCGAAGGATTTGTTTTTCGCTTTACTTTCCGGCCATAAAAAATATCATCTAAATTTAAAGCAAAACGACTAAAAATAACCGAATTTTTTATTCCTGCCCGAATACTATTGTGCATAAAATTAGAAGGATGTGAATACGGGCAAACCTGAATACATTTTCCGCAGTCCGTACCGGTTATATTCCAATAGGTAAAACAGGCCTCATGGTTAATTGTCCAACGCTCAAAATTGTTCTCTTTCTTAGGCAAATCAAAAGAGATAGCTCGTGTAGGACAATTATCTGCACATTTTTTACACAAAACACAAAAATCAACCATACTAGGCATTGGTTTATATTCGTCTGTAAGTAAAGGAATATCAGTAGTAACTACCGCAATACGTGCTCTGGCACCCAATTCAGGAGTCATGAGTAAGCCCATACGACCATAATCACCCAAACCGGCATCGCGTGCCACTAAACCTACTACTAACTGATAATTACCATCAAAATGCGGACGTGCCGAATAACCCAAATTGCGAATAAAACGGGTTAATTGTGCCGCTATGGCAGCACTGCGAAAATACTGCTGCGAAGATTCCATAATCGCTTCACCGGCAGGTGCGAAGTCTATCATATCTTTATCCATTTCTACCGTAAAAGCTATGGCAAAACGATGATTCTGCACAACCGGATTTCCATATTCCTCTCGCCTACCCTTAATACTGTATAGATGATATTCTTTAAGTTCGCTAACACCAATACTCAAAACGCCAACCTGTTTCATCCATTTTTTAATAAAATGACTTAATTCCCCGGCATCAACACTAATTTTTTCATTCCCAAGGGCATTATCCTGCAAATAAGGAACAAAACTCTCTACTGACTGAAAGTTAGCATCGGCAGCAGCAAATTTTAAAGGGTGGTACTGAGTTGCTTTTTCAGACATCAGTCCGGCTTTAGACCTGAATTTATCATCTAATTCTCTTTTTTCGGGATGTCGCTGATAGTACTCACTAAACCGCTTACTTCCAGGAATAAGTTCATTTCTGGAAAACATCACATCGCGTTCATCAAATGGCTCTTTTTCTAATTCTGCTGTAAAATTTCCTTTGGCACGAAAAGGGAATAATAAAACTATTGTAAAAATAAGAATAAAAACAGTAAATAATTGTTCGAGATTTTCGTTAAAAGGGACTTCTACAAAATAGAATAACAGAAAAAGCAGGCCAAAGAAAAATGAACTTCCTAAACTAATTTTGGATGCTCTTAATTCATTTTCCCTAAAAAATTGTAATCCAAAAGCCAGAAATAACACAAAAAATAAACTTAAAAAAAAATTAAAAAAAATATTCATAGTGATTTATTTTAAAATTTCGGGTAGTAGGAAAACAGGTACAAATATAAAATTTTATACAAACAATTTACTTTTTAGGCATTCTTTAGATAAAAATGCATAAATTAGCCTTTAAATTAATAAATCATTTAAAATGAAAAAAATTCTTATTTATCTGTTAATGTCAATATTAGGACTAATAATCGCCGCAGGAATATACCTACAAGGTCAGAAACCTAAATATTCCGGAAAATTAAATATAAAAAACCTTAAAGAAACAGTGAAAGTATATTACGACCATTTTGGGGTTCCTCATATTTATGCAAAAAACGCACATGATGCCTATGAGGCATTGGGCTATATACACATGCAAGACCGACTTTTTCAGATGGAGATAATGCGAAGAGTAGCCAATGGCCGCTTAGCAGAAATTTTAGGGAAAGATTTAATCCCGACAGATAAATTTTTCCGCTCGCTGGGACTAAAAGAAGCCGTAAAAAATTCTATAAAAAACTGTTTTAATCCCAACGATAGTATAGGAAAAGCAATTTTGGCCTATATAGATGGTGCAAATCAATACATCGAAAATGGGAAAACACCCATAGAATTCACTTTATTGGGAATTAAAAAAGAAAAATATACCATTGAAGATATGTATATGATAGCCGGCTACATGGCTTATACCTTTGAGGGAGGCTTTCGTATTGACCCATTAATGTCCAAAATTGCTTCTAAATTAGGTAAAAAGTACCTAAAAGATATAGCCCTTGATTATGTTCCGGGCACAACAAAAATCCCTGTATGGACAGGAAACGACAGCCTGTTTGCCTTTGCAGAAAAAGTAAATCATATTTTAGAAAATTTACCTTCACCTTTACTAATAGGTAGTAATGCTTGGGTTTTATCTCCTCAAAAAACAAAATCAGGTAAGGTGATGCTCTCCAACGACACACATATTGGTTACGCACAGCCTTCTGTATGGTACGAAGCGCATATCGAATATCCGGGTTATAGTCTCTACGGTGACTTTCTTGCCGGTATTCCTTTTTCACTACTCGGGCACACTCGCCAGACCGCATGGGGCATAACCATGTTCGAGAATGATGATTTGGATATGTACCGCGAAAAACGCAATCCAAAAAACAGCCAGCAGGTATGGTTCAAAGACCATTGGGAAAATTTGAAGGTTAAACATGAAATAATCAAAGTTAAGGGTGAGAAAAACCTAAATTTCGATATTAAATACAGTCGTCATGGAGTACTGATGAATGAGGTTTTACAGAATTTGTCGGTCACAGAAAAAAATCCCATTTCGGTTTGGTGGGAATATGTGCAATTTGATTCCTATATGTTTCAGGCTTTTTATAAAATCAACCACTCTACAAGCATTCGCGACATAGGACAAGGGGCAAAACTTATTCATGCGCCCGGATTAAATATAATGGCAGGAGATGTACAAGGAAATATTGCTTGGTGGGCGGCAGCAAAAATGTTTAAACGACCGGATCATGTAAATTCTAAACTCATTTTAGACGGCTCAAGTGGAAAGGATGAAATAGAAAAATTTCTAGATTTCAGCTATAACCCTCATGCAGTAAATCCTCCGCAAGGATTTGTTTATTCTAATAATAATCAGCCAGATACCATAAAAGGAATGTTTTATCCCGGCTATTATGCTCCCGAAGACCGAGCCAAAAGAGTAAATGAGTATCTCAATACCGACAAAAAATGGAATTTGAAAGATATGGAAAAAATGGTTACCAATACCGTTTCGGCCGTACACCCCCAAACAGCCAAACTAATACTCTCTTTTATTGACAAAAATAAATTAACAAAAACTGAGGCCGAAGCCTATAAAATTCTCAAAAATTGGAAAGGCGAACATCTTGTAAATTCCATAGCACCAACTATTTTCTATAAAATACTTTATCGTAGCCTATACAATATTTTTGATGATGAATTAGGCGACAAAGACTTTTCACAATTGCTTGGCACACATTTAATAAAAAAAACCTATCCTCCATTATTTCGCAACGACAGTTCTGTTTGGTGGGATAACATAAAAACAGACGCAAAAGAAACCCGCATCCAAATATTCCAAAAATCTTTTCACGAGGGTATTGCAGCGCTGGAAAAACAATTAGGAAGTAATATAGAAGCATGGAATTGGGGGAAAGTGCATATTCTTGAGCATACGCATCCTATCGGACGTAAAAAGCCTTTTGATAAAATCTTCAATGTAGGTCCTTTTCATGTTATGGGCGGCCAGCAAGTACTTAATAATATAGATTTTCATCTAAACAATAGCGGAATATATAAAGCAACCTACGGGCCGGCAATCAGAAATGAACTCGATTTTGCCAACATTGAAGGCGCAGAAAGTGTTCTTCCTACAGGCGAATCCGGCCGGCTAATGAGTAAACATTACGATGATCAGGCAAAGCTCTATAATACAGGTAAATTTAGACCTCAATTAATGAACAAAACACAAATAATAAAAGATAAAGAAGGATTGCTTATATTAAATCCGATAAAATAGGCTGGAATAAACTAAAAGACCAAATTCTGTCAGGCTTTGAAACCCTGACAGAATTTCAAATATTAAAACATGAATAAGTTTCCTTCGGCATCAAAACATTCTTTACGCGAAAAGAAAAACTCCGATTCAATAATCGCATTCTCATCGCTATCGGAACCATGAATTGCATTAGCTTCCATCGACTCGGCAAATTGCTTACGAATAGTACCTTCGGCTGCCTCAGCGGGATTAGTGGCACCAATTAATTTACGAAATTCTGCTACTGCATCCTTTTTTTCAAGCACCATAGCCACTACCGGACCAGAAGTCATAAACTCAACCAAACTATTATAAAAAGGACGTTCTTTATGAACAGCATAGAATTCTTGCGCCTCAGCACTCGATAAGCGAGTCATTTTTAAGGCAAGGATTCTAAATCCTGCCTGACCTATCTTCTGCAATATAGCACCTGTATAGCCCTTATGAACCGCCTTAGGTTTTACCATTGTAAAGGTGAATTTTCCCATTTTTATATTATTTATTTATAAATTGCGTTCAAAAATAAGGAATTATTCTTTAAATTAATTACAAATTACAAATTATTTATGAATCGTTAAACAGACTAAAACATAGTTAAAACACTAACAAACAAATAGTTATAAATACAAAATTTATGAAAAAATTTATTTTCTACATCATATTTTCCTTAATATCTCTTCATTCCATAGCCCAGAGAACGCTTTTGAGAACAGATTCCATCGGTTTTTATGCGGATTTCTTCGATTTAGCAAAAAAAAACGGCAAAAAAGGAGAAAAGGTTTATAAGGAACTCCATTCTAGATGGGATAGTCTCTATTTTTCGGATAATGACAAAGTTAAAATTATTCGGAATATAAATCAATTATTAAAAAAAAATGCTACATTAACTCCATACATTTCAAATTATTTGAAAGTTATCTATTCATTCAATGATGTTCAGCATCCCATAAATAGTTATCACGAGTGGAACAAAGGAACAGAAAACTATATCAAAAAAGCTGCTCTGAGTAAATTGAATTTATTTTTCAAGACAAATGTAAAAACCTTAAAACAGAACATTTTATATGAGAAGAATAGTTTAAGTTGGTACCATACCGGCGATTTTGTTTATGTGTATAAAAAGCGAAAATTACAAGCCCAATTTCAAAAAGGTGAATTGGTAGGCAAAATCCGTACAGATTCTACAGTTATTTACGATACTCAAGGCATTCTATTTCCCATGGAAAACAAATGGATAGCAACAGGCGGGAAAGTGGACTGGCAAAAAGCCGGAATCGAACCAAAAAAACGATTTGTTGAATTA
This sequence comes from uncultured Bacteroidaceae bacterium, assembly GCA_964421365.1. GTDB lineage: Bacteria > Bacteroidota > Bacteroidia > Bacteroidales > DYOH01 > CAYQXT01. Next base: position 1,891 of record CAYQXT010000017.1, on the reverse strand, counting down.
ACAACATATACTTTCAAACTATCCAATTCTTATTATAAAGCTGAAAAATCAAATTTAACGGATAATCTCTATGGATTAGCATCTATTGATGGCACTTTTTTCGATAAAATTTCACCCTTAAAAAATCCAAAAAAATCAAGCTACCCGCGATTCAAATCTTACCGCGAAGATTTACAGATAAGCAACATACTTGGCTATATCAATTTTAAAGGCGGAATAAAAATTCGTGGCTATAAGGCTATCGGTTTTGTAAAAAAAGCAATGCGTGCTGATTTATGGTTAACGAGAAACAAAACGATAATTGCCCATTTCCGCGCTCGTAATTTTGTTTTCAAAGATTCGACTATTAGCTCGTTACAAAGTTCTGTAGATATAAAAATAGACACATCCTCCCTTTTTCATCCCGGCCTTAATTTCAAACTAATAGGTCATAAGCTAATGATGTTTAGGAGTATGACAGGATTGGCTCAGAGCCCTTTTTACGATAATTTTCACCAGATGGACATATTTGCAGATATTGCAAAATGGGATATTAACCAAGATAAAATAAATTTCAAAAATAATATCACCAGCAGCAAAGGATATGTCTATCTTCGTTCGGCGGATTTTTTTGATCCTAATGATCCTTTGCTAAAGGGGAAATATCCTAAAAATCCAGCTATCATAATCCGCGATTTTGGTGCGGCAGAATTTAAAGCCCGAGAATTGGCACACTATATGCAAAAACCTACCCGGCAAATTGTATACATGTTATTAGCTCTATCCTATAAAGGATTGATTGAATATAACGATGAAACACAAAGTGCCAGATTACTTCCTCGATTTAACAACTATTTAGAAAAACTGACTGGCTCTGTGGACTATGATAACCTGCAATTAGCCTCCAAACCAAAATTAAGCAAAACTCCAGGTGCTGTCTATGACCTGAAAAAAAATGAATTGATTGTTACCAGCCTTCTACCTGTACCTATTAGCGATAAGCAACAATTAATTGTAAGGCCGACTAACGATAGTGTAGTTTTTAAAGTAGGCAGAAATTTTGATTTCGATGGCAGTTTTAATATTGGATACTTTGGATTCAAAGGGAAAAATTTTAGTTTTTTGTATGACGACTACAAGATAAATCTTGATAGTGTAGACTATATGACAATCCGTGTACCGGCCAGAGAGGGAGACTCCTCACATCGAAATAAAAATGTAAGGGTACTTAATGTAATCGAGAAAATTAAAGGGGACATATTAATTGATAATCCAACCAATAAATCAGGATTGGACAGTTTTCCCGAATATCCGATTTTGACTTCTTACGACACCTCGTATGTATATTACGACAAGGTAGTTAAACCACTTGGTGTATATCCCAGAAAGAAATTTTACTTTCAAATCTATCCCTATAAAATTGATAGTCTAAGCCGATTTACAACCGAAAAATTAAAACTACTCGGCGAATTTCATTCTGATAGTATATTTCCAGTGTTTAAAAATGTAGATTTAGTCATCCAACCTGACTATAGTCTGGGTTTTAACAAACCTTCGTCAGAAACCGGAGACACTCTTTATAAGGGGAAAGGACTTTTTTTCAATGATTTAGTTTTAGATTCCAGAGGTCTAAATGCACGTGGCAGCATTAAATACCTGAACGCCACCATTTTTTCTCCGCATTTCAATTTTTTTCCAGATTCTATGACTACCTTAGCCGAGAAAGTGGAAATCAAAAATCAAAATACAGGCTTTCAATTTCCGGATATGGTTTCTGCCTCAGATAGTGTTTTTGTTCAATGGCATCCCGAAACCGATAGTCTTTGGTTTAATAATGTAGCGGATAGAAAGCATCATCCTACATTCAAATTATACAACGGAGAGGTGACCCTACAAGGCAAAGCCCTCATGC
>CAYQXT010000016.1:0-18567 GCA_964421365.1 uncultured Bacteroidaceae bacterium | reverse complement strand
CGGTAGCTGGTATAAGGTAGCCGGACAGGACAGACAAATATATAATTGTAGAATAAGAGGTAAATTGAGATTTAAAGAGAGAGTGAAAAGTACAAATCCAGTTGCCGTAGGTGATTATGTGAATTTTTATATCAACAAAGATAAGGGCGAAGCCGTAATTACGGGCTTGCATGTCCGGAAAAATTATATTATTCGTAAATCTACAAATTTATCGCGGCAGGCGCATATTATAGCCGCCAATGTAGATCAGGCTCTTGTGGTGATTACTTTGGCACGTCCCAAAACTGAGATTGTTTTCATAGACCGCATTCTGGCTGCAGCCGAAGCCTATAATATTCCGGCTGCGCTGGTGTTTAACAAAGTCGATTTGTATAATGATGAAATGCTTGAAATGATGCAAATTTATCAGTTGATGTATGCCGATGTTGGCTATGCAAGTCTTTCTTCCTCTATCGTTACCAACGAAGGCATAGACGATTTAAAAAGCTTGATGACTGGCAAGCTAAATGTTTTTATTGGCAATTCGGGGGTTGGAAAATCAAGTCTTATAAACAAATTGACTCCGGATTTAGCGTTGAAAGTTGCCAATATATCCGAATCGCACCTTAGTGGAAAGCATACTACTACTTTTGCCGAGATGTTTGAAACCGATTTCGGCGCGCGAATAGTAGATACCCCGGGAATACGAGCCTTTGGCCTTTACGATTTCGACAAAAATAATGTAGCACATTATTTTCGGGAGATATTTAAAATCGGACAGAACTGCCGTTTTAGCGATTGTAGTCATACGCATGAACCCGGATGTGCTGTACAAGAAGCTTTAGAAAAAGGAAAAATCAGTCCCACGCGCTATCATAGCTATCTGAATATATTCAATGGTGATGAGGGTAAATACCGGGAAGATATTTATAAATAATGGTGAATGGTTAATTGTGAATAGTAATTTTGTTTGTCGCTTAAGAATAGTTAGTTTCTCTAAATGTCTATATGTTAGGAAACTTACATGAAAAGGAGTATTACATTGAGCGAGATCGAAGCGTTGGCAGACCTACGAGTGTCTTTTGATGTAATTTTTGTCCGTAGTATTCCACTCAATTTTGATAAGATTATCTTTCTTTTTATTGTCGATATTGTAAAAAGCATTCAAGTCCGAATCTTGTAAGCCATATTTTATGTACTCGCCATTTTTGGCGTTATCAGAAATGATAATTAGTAAGTATCCTAAACTTAGCGTTCTATTTTTTTTATCATAATTAGTCATAGAAATTCCAAAGAATCGGCCTGCTAATTACCTATCAAAGAAGTATCTTAATAATCATAATGTATCTGCATACTAACTCTTAATCCTAGAACGGAATTAGTCATTAGTGATTGGTCATTCGTGATTAAATTGCAGTTTGTAGCCGAAAACCGTCTGTTTATAGACAGATATTGGTAAATCATAAATTTCAATTATACCTTTGGATGCCAATGAAAAATTTTTGTCAAGCATTTAAATTAAAATTATACATTATGAAACGATTGTTTACTCTAACTGTATTTAGTGTTTTATTACAGCTCAGTCTTTGGGCACAGATACCTGCAGGTTATTACGATTCGGCTGCCGGATTGAACGGAGCTTCCTTAAAAACGGCTCTTTTTGCTATTGTTCAAAATCCCAATGTTACTTCTTACAGTGGTTTATGGACTTCATTCCAAACTACTGACAAGGATAACTATTATGAGAAAGATGGAAGCGTAATGGATATTTATTCCGAAAATCCGACTACTATCGACCCATATAATTTCTCTTATACAGCCGACCAGTGCGGTACTTATGCGGCAGAGGGAGGATGTTACAATCGAGAGCACTCTTTTCCTAAAAGCTGGTTTAGTAGTGCCACGCCTATGTATTCCGATTTGTTTCATATCTATCCCACTGATGGAAAAGTGAATGGAATGCGGAGTAACTATCCTTATGGTCCAAATAATGGAGAGAGTTATACTTCTCAGAATGGAAGTAAATTAGGAGCTTGTACTGCCACCGGTTACTCAGGTACGGTTTTTGAGCCTATAGATGAATTTAAAGGAGATTTGGCTCGTACTTATTTTTATATGGCTACCTGCTACGAAGATAAAATTTCTGGTTGGAACTCAGTCGTTTTAGACGGAACGGCCTTTCCGGCTTACAACACATGGTTTTTAAATATACTGCTCCAGTGGAGCGCTCAAGACCCTGTTAGCCAAAAAGAAATCGACCGGAATAATGCTATTTATGCTATTCAAGGTAACCGAAACCCTTTTATTGATCATCCTGAATACATAGATGCTATTTGGGGGAGCGGAACAACTACTCCTACCGTTCCGGCTGCACCTTCTAATTTTGCTCTCAGTACCAGTACCTCACAGCTTGGCCTTTCATGGTCAGACCTTAGCAATGAAACCGGATATTATTTATACCGCTCAACCGACAACGCCAATTTTACATTATTAGCTACTTTGGCTGCGAATACAACAACCTATGATGATGCTGCCGTTACAAGTGCTACGGTATATTATTATTATATCAAAGCCTATAATGCACAAGGAACAGGTGCTGTCTCAGTTATTGTAAATGGCCAACTTTCTACTTCTACAGGCGGTTCTAATGCCACAGAACTATTCTTATCAGAATATATTGAAGGCAGTAGCTATAATAAAGCACTCGAAATATCTAATTTTACCGGAAATACAGTTGATTTAGGCACTTATGTAATCAAAAAGCAATCCAATGGAGCAGGTAGTTGGTCGGCAGGTCTGACTTTGAGTGGGACACTGGCACAGGGGCAATCCTTTGTTATTGTAAATTCTTCTGCTACACAAACAATTTTAGATAAGGCTAATTTGATTTCTAATGCTGCTGAAATGAGTTTTAATGGCAATGATCCTGTTTCTTTATGGAAAAGTGGTGTTTTGATTGATATTGTCGGGACATTTAATAGCACGGCAAATTATGGAAAAGATATAACTAAAATCAGAAACTCGAATGTAAGCTCGCCTAATACTAGTTATACGACTTCCGAATGGACAGATAAACCCAAAGATGATGCTTCAAATTTGGGAACACACACTTTTGACGGAGGCACAACAACCGACACACAAGCTCCGACAGCACCAAGCAATCTTAGTTCCTCAAATATTACCCAAACAAGTATAGATTTGGCGTGGACAGCCTCAACAGATAATGTAGGAGTAACAGGCTATGATATATATAAAAATGGTGTCTTTTTAGCTGCTACACCCACAGTAAGTTATGGTATAACCGGATTAACGGCTTCAACAGCCTACAATTTCTACGTAAAAGCTAAAGATGCCGCTGGAAATGTATCGGCTACCAGTACAACAGTTAGTGCAACAACTCTCGCAGCGAGCCCTACATATTGCAGTTCGGCCGGTCAAACGGTTACCGATGAGTGGATTGGTAAAGTACAATTAGGAAGCATAAACAATTCTTCTACCAATTCAAATGGCGGCTATTCTGATTTTACGTCAATTAGTACCAATTTAGATAAGAGTCAAAGTAATACTATTACTATCACACCCACTTGGTCGGGTACACTTTACAATGAAGGCGAAGCCGTTTGGATAGACTTTAATCATAATGGTGATTTTTCAGACCTAGGTGAGCAAGTAGCTTCTTTTGCCGCTTCTAAAACAAGTCCGGTATCGACTAGCTTTAGTATTCCGGCCGCTGCATTAAATGGTACAACCAGAATGCGTGTCTCGCTGAAATATAATGGTATTCCAACAGCATGCGAAACTTTCTCTTATGGCGAAGTGGAAGAATATACCGTGAATATTTCCGGCACGGCCGATGTGCAAGCACCTACCGCACCAAGTGCGTTAAGTGCTTCTAATATCACTCAAACAAGTATAGATTTATCTTGGTCAGCTTCTAGCGACAATGTTGGTGTCAGCTCATACGAAGTATTCAAAGATGGTAGCTCTGTGGGAACAAGCAGCACATCAAACTTCAGCTTTACCGGCTTAACCGCTGCGACGGCCTATTCTTTCTATGTGAAAGCCAATGATGCGGCCGGAAACACATCGACTGCTAGCAATACTATAAATGCAACAACTCTGGCGCAAACTATTACATACTGTACCGCCAATGGCACAAACACCAACTATGAGTATATAAACCGTGTTGTTTTTAACAGTATTGATAAAACATCAGGTGCCAATGGTGGATATGCAGACTTTAGCACAATATCAAGCTCCGTAAATGCCGGAACAGTATATAATATAAGTCTTTACCCCGGGTTTTCAAGTTCCTCATACAACGAGGGCTGGGGCGTTTGGATTGACTATAACCACAATGGAAGTTTTACCGATGCCGGAGAATTAGTTTATAGTCATGCAGCAACTTCTACTTCTGTCAGTGGCTTATTTACTCTATCGGCAATCGCATTGGCTGGAAATACTCGAATGCGGATAAAAATGGAGTATAACGCTACACCAAGTACTTCATGCGGTAGTTTTACCTATGGCGAGGTAGAAGATTATACTTTAAACATTATAAATGCTAAGAGCACACCAATCTTGGCTACAAAAACAAGCAGAGTCGACAAGGTCGCTTCAAAAGCCTTTGGCATTTATCCCAATCCGGCAAAAGAAATTTTGTACATAAAGAAAGCCGATAATTCTAGGGTAAGTATTTATGATTTAAGTGGAAAATTACTACTACAAAAAATGATATTTAGGAATAGTATTAATGTAAGTAGTTTAAATAAAGGAACATATATACTTAGAATAAATACAAACGGTGAAATCAGTAATTATAAAATAGTCAAGCAATAAAGATTCTTTTCATATCAGTTTAAGCTGTTGGTGATTTGTTGCCGGCAGCTTTTTTGTTTTAATCCAATTTTTTTATGTAGGTTAGTTAAGATTGTTAGCAATTTATTCTAAAACTTAGCATTTTATTTTTTTTTATTATAATCATTTTTAGAAATTCCGAAGAATCAGCCAGCTAATTTCTTCTTAGAGAAACATTTTAATAATCAAATCATAAGAGTCCAGTATAAAAAGATGAATTTGCATCGAAATCGGTCGGATGGCTTTATTAATCAGTTGTAAGTGAGCTACCTATTTTTACAGTTTTAATAAATCTATCCGTCCGACCGGTTTTTAGACCGAACTCATCATAATAAATCAGCATACTATTTTTAATTATAGTACGGAATTAGTCATTCATAATTAGTATTCCAATCCGCTTCTGAAACTTGTAATTGCTTTTTGGTAATTTATTGATGTCTTGGAGGATACAAAATGCGATACCGGCATGGTATAATTATCCTAAAGATTTCTCACATCCAAAACTACCTGTTCATAATTTTGTGGATTATCAATTATCTTAAATAAATCTTTGGCTACCGCTTCAGGACTGCTAAGCAAATCATTCGTTTTGTAATTTTTAAAACGTTCAACATCTCTAAAATTAGCTTCATCCACCGTTCTTATTTCATCCTGCATAGCTGTATCCACAATTCCCGGCGCCACCGAAAAGATTTTACAAGGATGCTTGAAATATTCTTGTTGTTCCAGATTTACTACCTCGCTCAGCATGTCCAAAGCAGACTTAGAAGCGCAGTAAGCTGCCCAGCTCTCAATAACATGCCGTCCGGCTCCACTGCTGACATTAAGAATGATTTTTTCGCACGATAAATTTTCATAACGCTTAATAAATTTGTTCATTAAAATACCCGGAGCCACTGAATTTATTTGTAGAACATGCAAAATCTCGTCATCTGTAATTCTGCCTATAGGCGCAACTTCTCCTAAGGTGCCCGCATTATTAATCAGTACAATTTTATCCGTATCTTCTAAAACTGGAAAATTATATAGGTATAAATTCTCAATATCTGAAAAATCCATTAAGATATGGATATAATCAGAACCTTGTTTCACTTCTGTACGAGAAAAACCATATACCTTAGCTTTGTTGTGTAAAGCTTTATCACACAGCGCCTTGCCTATACCTCTGCTTGTGCCACTTATGAAAAAATAAATCATAGTTTTTTTTACAAAAATAAAAAATTATCTCATAAAAATTGTTTTTCTGTTTTGGCTATTATGATAGTCGTTTTTCCCTCTATACTAAATCACCCGCAAAACACCGAAAAAGATTTTGTTATTTCATTTCCAATCACAGTATTACAAAAATAGGCATAAAAAATAGGATACCGATTCGGTATTATTCTTTTGTGCATGTCAAAATCTTCTTTAATTTTGTTGTTTGCCATTTACTAATGATATTCATTTACTATATTGTTCATTAGTAATTGGTTATTTTTCATTAGTAATTAGTCATTATATGAAGGCAAGTAGGGAAGAAATAGAAATTATGGCTCCGGCAGGAAGTTTTGAGGCTTTACAAGCTGCCATACAAGGCGGTGCAAATTCAGTATATTTTGGTGTTGAGCAGCTTAATATGCGGGCTAAATCAGCCAATAATTTTCATTTAAGCGACTTATCGGAAATTGTGCGTATTTGTCAAGAAAACCACATGAAGTCTTATTTGGCGGTTAATACTATTTTATACGACCACGACCTGAAAATAATGCGAATGCTGATTGATAAGGCCAAAGAAGCTGGTGTATCAGCCATTATTGCTTCTGATCAAGCCGTACTTAATTATGCTTTTTCGCAAGGAGTAGAAATACATCTTAGCACTCAGTTAAATATTAGTAATATAGAGAGCCTTGCTTTTTATGCCCATTTTGCCGATGTGGTGGTTTTGGCACGCGAATTAACCCTAAAGCAGGTAAAAAATATTGCCAAACAAATAAAAGAGCGCGATTTACGAGGACCCAAAGGAGAACTCATTCGTATCGAAATGTTTGCTCACGGAGCTTTGTGTATGGCCGTTTCGGGTAAATGTTATCTGAGTTTGCACGAAGTAAATTCTTCGGCTAACAGAGGGGCTTGCCAACAAACTTGCCGCAAATCTTATACCGTGACAAATAATGAAACCGGCTATGAGTTGGAGATAGACAATGAATATATCATGTCGCCTAAAGACCTTATGACTCTGAATTTTGTGGATGAAATGCTTGAAAGCGGCATTTCTGTCCTGAAAATTGAAGGCAGAGCACGGCCGGCTGAATATGTGAAAATAGTTACAGAGTGCTATCGCGAGGCAGTAGATGCTGTTTACGATAATACTTTCACCCAAGCCAATATAAACTCATGGATTGAACGACTAAAGACAGTATTTAATCGGGGTTTTTGGGATGGTTATTATCTCGGACGAAAATTAGGGGAATGGACAAAAGAATATGGCTCGCGGGCTACCAAACAGAAAATTTTTATTGGGCGTGGTAGTAATTATTTTTCAAAAATAGCTGTGGCAGAGTTCAAATTGGAAAGTGGCGAACTTCATGTGGGCGATGAAATTTTGATAACTGGCCCAACTACAGGTGTTATTCAAACTATTGTCGAAGAAATTAGGTTGGATTTAGACCCTGTAGAAATGGCCAAAAAAGGAGATATTATTTCGGTTCCTATTGCCGAGAAAGTACGTAGGGCTGATAAACTTTACAAGATGGAAAATATTGGATGAGTACGGTATAAAAAGTTTAAATTTGTAGTAAAAGTAATAGAATGGCTCTACTGATTCATTGTGAGTAAGTTAGTTAATTGTGTTTTAAATCGAATTATGTGTCCGAACGGTTTTTAGATTGACTTCATTTTATAAATTTTGCCCTAAATTTTGAACAAAAATAAATAAAGTACGTATAAAAGTTAGTTGTTAAACGTTAAAGTGTTGTTCCAAACTGCGTGAAGCCTTGCTCTCACCTTTCAGTTCAGAGCGGCACTTTTTCATTTTTGAAAAATTATGATTCGAGTAAGTCATCAAAGGGAAAAATGTATCGGTTGCGGTTATTGTGAAGAAATAGCCTCTTATCGTTGGAAAATGAACACTACGGATGGTAAAAGTGATTTGCTGGAAAGTACTTCTAAAAAAGGTATTTTTATAGCCAAATTGGGTGATGACGAATATCAGGATCTGATAGAGGTAGAAAAAGTCTGTCCGGTATGCATTATCAAAATACTAAAATAATTATTTATGGTGAATTGTTAATGCTGCTTTGCGCTAAAATTATTTTGTTCAGTATTTTTTCAAATAAATGAGAATAGTTGCTTTTAGTAAAGATAGTTGATTTATTTTTTGTATTGATGAGTCCAGTATAAAAAGGTGAATTTGCATCGAAATCGGTCGGACGGCTTCAGTAATCAATTGTAAGCGAGCTGTCTATTTTTACAGTTTTAATAAATTTATCCGTCCGACCGGTTTTTAGACCAAACCCATTGATTACTCATGATATATCAATTCACAAATAAAAGTTTTCCAAGTTTAACAAATTTAGATATGGAATCGTTTTGAACAGTCTGTAAAAAAAGCCTCTATATAATTTTTTATACAGAGGCTTTAGTATTATTTGATTAGGGAAAACTTATTTTGCTGTTCTATTGGTATCAAATGAAATATTTAAGTTCATAATGTCTTTTGGTACATAGGGAGACAAATTAGAAAGATTAATAAAATCATTGCTGAAATTATCCGGTTGATTAGCAGGACCTGCAGCAATAAAACCTTTATTACTGAAATAAGCAGGAGCTTCTGCATTTTGTAAAATTCCTTTTAGGTATTCTTCTACAAGATTAGCAGGATAAATGTTATCATATATACGATGAAATTCACTAGCCATTACATCACGAATCCCATAATTCTCGAATAGGCTATCGGTCGTTTCTAATGTCATTGGAGGTAAGGCTACTTGAGCAACAGAAATATTTGTGTTTACATTGGCACGAGCTACAAATGCCCAATCATATCCTGTTGCATCAGAAGATAAAAGCCACATTTTTGGGTGGTTCGAATTACCGTAAATATCAACTTGATCGCCATTTTTACCTACAAACATTTTTAGGTTGTTCAGACCAAAGCGTTCTTCTACCGGATAACCAGTAATGTAAACAATCATGTGTTGCTCGTAGCCCATTTCTCCGGCTTCGCTATAATCAACACGATATTTGGTGTCTTTGTATTTAGTCTCGCTTGTTCTGTCTAAATTATAGGGGGAAACGATTGCTGTCCCAACTACGGGGTTGCTATTCCAAAAAACCTGCATTGCATAATCATTACTGTCTTTTACAGTTAGACTAAAAGCGTATTGTTTGCCTTCAAACGTTGGATTTTCAACTACGTCTAAGGATTTAGTTCGTCCGTCATCATCACTAACATAAGTAATTGACATAGACTGTGCCAGATTGAATTTATTAATGGCGTGCATTATTTCCTCTACAAAACTGGAAGAAAATTCACCAATATTTACAAATGTACGAAGTTGCTCATATAAGTCGCCACCGCTAATAGTATCATTAGTAGCCATTTTTTTACCATTGCCACTATTTATGGAACTTGGAATATCCACACTGAATTTGTCTGGAAGGTTTACACTTGAGTCTTGTGTCGATTTCTCGGGTGTACAAGAAGCAAAAGCAAAAAAACCGAAAATCAATACAATAAAAAGATTCTTAAGATTTCTCATAATAAAAAATTTAGTTGTTTTACTAATAGACGCGATAAATGATAAAAAGGTTTAGTCTGAATAGTAAATTTAACAAAAAATAAAGAGAATAAGATTTTTTAGTCTTGTTGATTGTTCTTATGTATCTGATAATTACTGATATATATGTATTGGATTGTTGAGAATAATATTTGTCGTTGTATTTTTTTTTAGAGGAAAATGTTAAAAAATGACAGAATATTTGTTTTATTTTTGAAAAGCACATACTCTTGACTGAACCTTCAGTCAAAAAAAATGTAATTAATAGCACCAATTATGCAATCTACGCAAACTTATTTTGAAAAAAAAGGTAGTAAAAATGCATATGTTGAAATACGCACTCTCTTTGCTGTTCTGGATGGAATCTGTATTGATTATGTTACCAAGTAAAATTCTGATTGAAAAATGAAAAAACAAAATCTTTTTCGGTATTTTGATAGCTGTTTAATAATTTATTACTAAATTAGTAAAAAAATAGGATAATTCGTTACAAAAAAATAAAAATATGAAAGCAAAACTATTGATTCTCAGTTTGTTTCTTGGTTCTGCCATCTTTGCTCAAGATGCAAAGGAAATTATGCGCAAAGCCGACCAAAAAATGAAAGGTAAGACTTTTTTTGCCGAAATGACCATGACTATTCAGCGCCCTACTTGGAAACGAACGCTAAAATTTAAAACATGGGGAAAAGGGAATGAAAATTCGCTGGCTTTGGTTACTTATCCGGCACGCGAAAAAGGCCAAACTTTTCTGAAACGTAATAATGAAATGTGGAGCTGGAATCCAAGTATTAGTAGATTGATAAAAATGCCCCCTTCAATGATGTCGCAAGGCTGGATGGGCTCTGATTATTCTAATGATGATTTACTAAAAGAATCTTCATTAATAGAGGATTATACTCATAAAATTGTGGCAACAGAAAAAATTGACGGGATAGAGTGTTGGAAAATAAAGCTTACGCCCAAAGAAGATGCGGCTGTGGTATGGGGGAAAATTGTTAAATGGATTAGCAAGAAGGAGTATAATCAGCTCAAAACAGAATATTATGACGAAGATAATTACCTTGTGAAAACAGAAGTGTCAAATAATGTGCAACTTATGGGAGGAAAGAGAATCCCTACACACACCGAAATCATTCCGGCTGATGAAATCAACAAAAAAACCATTGTGGACATTAGCAAAGTACAATTTGACAAGGCTTATGGGAATAATTTTTTTACTCAGCAAAATATGAAAAGAATACGGTAAATAAATGGTGAATGGTTAATTTTGCTTGTCGATAAAGAGTAGAGTACAAGAATGAAAGAGAATATAGTTAAAAAAAAGAGTTTCGATTTTGCTTTGCGAATCATTAATTTATATAAATTTTTATATACAGAAAAAAGGAATTTGTTTTGAGTAAGTAATTATTGAGAAGAGGTATCTCTATTGGTGCTATGGTTCGTGAAGCAGAGCAGGCAGAGAGTAAAGCTGATCTTATTCATAAATGGCCATTACATAAAAAGAGGCTAATCAAACTGAGTATTGGATAGAACTTTTGTCTCAGTCTGATTATTGAATGAGAAATCGTATTAATCTATGAGTCCAGTATAAAAAGGTAAATTTGCATCGAAATCGGTCGGATGGCTTTATTAATCAATTGTTAGTGAACTGTCTATTTTTACAGTTTTAATAAATTTATCCGTCCGACCAGTTTTTAGACCGAACTCATTTATTATTGAACTGAAAAAATTAGTAACATCAATTTTAATTACAACTAAAAAAAATGAAAAATAAATAGTAACTAATAATGAATTATTAATCTTGTTCATTCATAATTCACCATTAACCATTTACAATTATTATGATAAAGTCCGCTTGGAGAAATATTTGGAGGAATAAACGAAGAACACTAATAACAGCTTCTTCGGTGTTTTTTGCCGTGTTTTTTGCCTTAATGATGCGTTCGGTGCAGGTGGGTAGCCTGTACAAAATGGTGAATGATATTGTGAGTGCTTATACCGGTGCTGTGCAAATACACCAAAAAGGATACTGGAATGATAAATCGGTAAATAATTCCTTTATTCAGAGCGATAAGCTTGAAAATGAGATTAAAAGCATTCATAATGTAAAACTTATTGTTCCTCGTTTTGAGAGTTTTGCTCTCGCTTCAAGCGGGAATAAAACAAAAGGCGTTTTAGTAGTCGGTGTAAATCCAAAGAAAGAAGATGCTTTTACTCATTTATCAGAAAAGGTAAAAAAAGGTAAATATTTTGCTAAATCTGATGAGGTTTTGCTGGGCGATGAACTGGCAAAATATTTGAATCTATCGCTTGGTGATACTGTGGTGTTACTCAGTCAGGGCTATCACGGGCAAACGGCAGCAGGCAAATATCCTATTGCTGGAATTCTGCATTTTGCCTCACCTAAATTGAATCGGAGTATGATGTATATGCCTTTAGTTCAGGCACAAAAATTCTATGCCTGCGAAAACAGATTAACAGCTCTTGCCATTGAGTTAAATGATAATGTATTGGCTAAAAAAACGAATAGAAAAATTCAAAAAATAATTGATACAGAGAAATATGAGACCATGAGTTGGAAAGAAATCCTGCCCGAATTATCCCAATTAATTATTACCAAAAATGCTTCTTCGAGTATTATTATTTTTATGCTCTATATGATTGTTGGTTTTGGGGTGCTGGGAACTATCGTAATGATGACCGGCGAGCGAATGCGTGAATTTGGTGTACTCACCGCTCTGGGAATGAGAAAAGGTCGATTAATAAGTATGGTCGTTTTAGAAACTTTGTTCCTTGGTTTGATAGGGCTTTTTATAGGAGGTCTGGCTTCCTTACCAATTATTCATTACTATAATATTCATCCAATACTAATGACTGGTCCCGGTGCAGTGCAAGCTTTGAAAGCCGGTTTTGAACCGGTAATAGTTTTTGCCATGAAAAGTGCAATTTTTTTTAAACAGCTTATCTTTGTGCTGATAATTATCTTGCTTAGCTTAATTTATCCGCTCACTAAAATCGCAAAACTGAATGCAGTGGAGGCGATGAGAAAATAATAGTGAATCGTTAATGCTTATGGTGAATTCTGTTTGCGATAGAGAAACCTTGCTATTAAAACATAAAGCTATAAACAAAAAATAGAGTTAGCTAAGATAATTACAAAGTATTGGAACTGATATTATTGAACGAATATAAATAATATATTAATTTTAGTTACTACAAATAAAAGAGAAAAATAAATGGAAAATACTAAATATGGTGATTTGTTGATGGTAAATTTGTTTGCGCTTAAGAATATTTATTTTTTAGCATAAAAGACAAGCTCATTTTTCATTAATAATTCACAATTAATAATTTACAATTATGTTAAAGACAGCTTGGAGAAATATTTGGAGGAATAAACGGAGAACCATAATAACCATTGGTTCCGCTTTTTTTGCCGTATTTTTTGCCACACTCATGCGAAGTATGCAATTGGGTACCTACGACAAGATGATTGGCGATGTAGTAAATTCCTACACCGGTTATATTCAAATTCATAGCAAAGGCTATTGGGCTGATAAAGTAATAGATAAAGCCTTTTTGAGAGATAATAAGCTCGAATCTGAAATAAAACGAACGAAAAATGTAATGCAAGTAGTACCACGCTTGGAAAGTTTTGCTCTCGCTTCATTTGGAACGAAAACCAAAGGAGCTATGGTTATCGGTATTCAGCCTAAAGAAGAGAATGAACTTAATAAACTGTCTGAAAAAATGGTACAAGGAAAATTTCAGTTTTCAAAATCCGGAGTAATGATAGGTCAAGGCTTGGCACACTATCTGAATTTACAGGTTGGAGATACTTTGGTGCTTATCGGACAAGGTTATCATGGTGCTTCGGCAGCCGGAAAATTTAAGATTAATGCCATTTTGCATTTTCCTTCGCCCGATTTGAATAAGGCGGTGGTGTATTTGCCTTTGGCTGAGGCTCAGTATTTTTATTCTGCGCCTAAGATGCTTACAAGTTGGAGTATATCAGTTAAAAATCCGCAGAAAGTCTCGAAAACGGTTTCTAACTTGGCTAAAATTTTAGATAAGCAGAAATATGAAGTGATGAGCTGGCGCGAAATGCTTAAGGAATTAGTCCAGATTATCCAAACCGACAATATTGGTGGAATTATAATGCTCGCCATTTTGTATATGATTATCGGATTTGGTATTTTCGGAACGGTTGTAATGATGACGGCCGAAAGAAAACGCGAATTCGGCGTACTTCTAGCACTGGGAATGCACCGCAGGCAGATTATAAATATAACGATTATTGAGACTCTTTTGCTTGGTTTTATTGGGGTAATTCTTGGAGCTATGGCTGCTATCCCTATCGTTTACTACTATCATGTGAATCCGATTGCACTCACCGGTGCGGCTGCAGAATCCATGAAAGCATTTTCTGCAGATCCGATCATTCCTTTTGCCCTACGTGCTGATTTCTTTTTGAATCAAGTCTATGTGGTTTTAGGAATTCTGATAGTTACAATGATGTATCCGCTTGTAAAACTCAGCCGACTGAATATTATAAAATCGTTAAGAAGTTGATAATTAGTTATCAATGATGAATTACAAATTACGAATTATTGGACGTATTTGTACTTAATATTTTTGAAAATTAATAAACAAACTGTTGGAGCTAGCAATAGATATAAATAATTAAAATTATATTAAAGAGTTCAGTATAAAAAGCTGAATTTACATCGAAATCGGTCGGATGGCTTCATTAATCAATTGTAAGTGAGCTGTCTATTTTACAGTTTTAATAAATCTATCCGTCCAACCGGTTTTTAGACCGAATTCATTAAGTTTTTTTAAAAAATTTACTAAAATTTGGATTTGTAAAAACATTGAAAACAAGTGCAATAATTAACAATTAAATAAATAATTATGATACTACAAATAGCCTGGCGAAATGTATGGCGGAATAAATTAAGAAGTGCCATTGTCATTGTAGCCGTAACTCTTGGATTAATAGGAGGCATTCTCTCTGATGCACTGATGAAAGGAATGTCGGAGCAGAGAGTTGAAAATGCCATTAACAATGAAGTGGCAGACCTTCAAATTCATAATCCGAAATTTTTGGAGAATAACGAAGCACAATTTACGGTCGAAAATGCCAAAGTGATTATTGATAGTTTAAAAAATACTCAAAATATGGCTGGTTATAGTCCACGCTTTAAAATTGTAGGCATGGCAAGTACGAGTGCTTCGGGCGTTGGAGTGAGTGTTATTGGAGTGGATGCCGCCAAAGAAATGCAAACTACGAAAGTTTATAAACGCATGGACTCGGCTTCTACCTTTTTGCAGAAAAAGCGAGGAACACCGATTGTCGTTGGCGCAAAACTGGCCGAAAAACTGAAAGTGAGGTTACGCAAGAAAATTATTCTTACCTTTCAGGATAAAGAGGGCAATCTTGTGGGCGGTGCTTTTCGTATAGTCGGGATTTTTAAAACCAGCAATACCATGTTCGATGAGAGCACTGTTTTCGTGCGTCGGTCAGATTTGGCTTCCCTAAGCGGTTTCTCGCCTGATGCAACCAATGAAATTGCTGTTCGACTGCAAAATCATGAACAAGCTCAGGCTCTTTCCGATAAGCTTTCGGCACAGTTCAAAAGCCTAAGCATTCTGTCGTGGAAAGAAATATCGCCTGATTTGGCTATGATGACCGATTTTATGGATCAGATGATGTATATCTTTCTGATGATAATTCTTCTTGCCCTTGGTTTTGGAATTGTGAATACTATGCTAATGGTTGTTTTAGAACGAATTAAAGAACTTGGAATGCTTATGGCCATTGGAATGAATAAATGGCGTGTTTTTATGATGATAATGTACGAAACTGTCTTGCTTTCCGTTAGTGGGGGAATTTTAGGCATGATTGTAAGTTCGGGAATTTTGAGTTTCTGGACAAAGAAAGGGTTGGATTTATCTGTTGTTTCAAAAGGGTTGGAAGCTTTTGGCTACAGTTCGGTTATTTATCCACAGATAGAAACCAGTTTTTATGCGGGATTGAGTCTATTGGTTATTTTAACCGGAATTCTGGCTTCAATTTATCCGGCACGTAAAGCCATTAAATTAGACCCGGCTGAAGCCATTAGAACTGAATAATGGTAAATGGTGAAGAGTAAATTCTGTTTTGTCGCTAAAGATAAGTTAGTTGCCAAAATATAACATACTAATAAATACGTAATAGTGCTTATTAATTACTAATTATGCTCTACAATACGGAAATAGAAGTTTGATAAGATACAGATGAATAAGGATGAATTTATAAAAAAAACGAGCTATTTGTTATGGGATATGAATCTCGACACCATTGATGCAGACATAAACCGGCGAATTATTATCGAACGTATTTTTACCATTGGTGATTTTCCTTAGGTAGCGGCAGCTTACCAATTATTATAGGAAAATTATAATTAAACAAGAGTTATTAAAAGCTGGGAATATGGATAAGAAAATCTTAAATTATTTGACTATAATATTTGATTTACCTAAAGAGAAATTCAGATGTTACACACGGAGACAATTGAAGTAGAAACATTTCAATTACTGAAAACATTACAAGGCGAAGCAATTCTGAAAAAAAGCTATTAGCCGCTGGAACTGCATTAGCGCTTTATTTGGGACATAGAAAATCTATTGATTTGGATTTATTTACACAGAATAATTTTGACGTAAGTTACATACAGGAACATTTTGAAGAAAAATATTAATTTGCTACAAATTATACAGCAATAAATATTCTTTCAGGGCAAATAAAAAACATAAAAATTGATATTATTAGTCATAAATATCCTTATGTTAATGCGCATTTATTAATTGATAGAGTTTCTCTTATGAGTTTGTCGGATATTGCAGCAATGAAGCTGAATGCAATTGCAGATAATGGAACAAGAGTTAAAGATTTTATTGATATTTATTTCATTTTGAAATCATTTTCGTTGCTAAAGATTTTAGAATATTATCAGATAAAATATAAGAATAGAAATGTTTTTCATGTTGTTAAAAGTCTTAGTTATTTTGAAGATGTAATTATTGATGATCGGCCTGTAATGATAGAAGAAAAATATTTGAAATTTAGTAAGAAAAGTGAAACAATAATTAATGCAGTTAATAATATAAATTCATAAAAAATAAAATAAAATGGAAGTAATCAGTTTAAACAATGTACATAAAACATACAAAGAATCGGAAATAGAAGTTCATGCTGTTCGTGGTGTAACTTTAAGCATAGAAGAAGGCGAATTCACCGCCATAGTAGGGCCTTCGGGAAGCGGAAAAACTACCTTGCTCAATATATTGGGTGGATTAGATAAGCCCACTGAAGGCGAAGTTATGCTTGGCGGAACAAAAATTCACGAGCTAAAAGCCTCTAAAATGATTGATTTTCGTCGGGATAATATTGGTTTTGTGTTTCAGTCGTATAATTTAATTCCGGTACTCACTGCCAAAGAGAATGTAGAATTTATCCTGCAATTGCAGAAAAAACCTAAAAAAGAACGCGACCAACGCGCCGTAGAGCTACTTAACGCTGTTGGTCTGGGAGACCGAATAGATGCACGTCCTGCGAAACTTTCCGGCGGACAGCAGCAGCGGGTTGCGGTAGCGCGTGCTTTGGCTTCTCAGCCTAAATTTATCCTTGCTGATGAACCAACAGCCAATTTAGACTCTGTTTCTACAGAAAATCTTTTGGATATAATGGAAAAAATGAATACCGATGAAAAAATAACCTTTATCTTTTCTACTCACGATGCCCGTGTGGTAAAAAAAGCACATCGCATTATTACGCTCGAAGACGGTAAAATTGTTAAGGATGAGCGGAAGAAATGAGTGAAGAGTGGTGGACTCAAAGCGTGAACGATAGCTCAGCTACGAGTGTCATTTGCATCATTATAAATATTGGGAATACAGAATCCCGAATTTGATAATGATAAAATAGAACAAAAAATGAAAAAAATATTTATTTTTACGATTATATTGTTTAGCCTGAGTATTTTAAAAGCTCAGGACAAAATAAGTCTTAACGGTTATATTACTAATATGCAGTCGGCTATGTTTAGCGATGTGCACGGAAATTGGATAAACGACAATCTTATTCACAACCGTTTGAATCTCTTTTGGTATCCGAATGAGCATTTTGAATTTAGTTTGCAGGCAAGAAACCGAATTTTTACGGGTGAAACTATGAAATATACGCCCAATTATGCGCAAAACCTGAAAAGAGATAATGGCTGGATGAATCTAACGGTTAATTCCATTAGCGAAAAATCTATTATCCTGAATAATACTATCGACAGACTGTATCTTAAATTTACACAGGGTAATCTTGAAGCCACTGTCGGACGGCAACGCATTAACTGGGGGCAGAGTTTTGTCTGGAATCCCAATGATATTTTCAACAGCTACTCGTTTTTCGATTTCGATTATGCCGAGAAGCCCGGTGCCGATGCTTTACGTTTGCAATATTACAGTTCTGCCTCATCAACCATAGAAATAGCCGCCAAAATGGATCATAACAAAAAACTAACACTCGCTGCACGAAGTGTTTTTAATGTGCTGGGCTACGACTGGCAAATGGTTGCCGGGATAATGAATGAGCAGGACTGGATAATCGGTACCGGATGGACAGGTGCCATTAAATCGGTTTCTTTTTCGGGCGAAATGAGCTATATACATCCCAAAGAAAGCTTTAGCGATACTACAGGAATGTTTCTGGCCGATATAGGCTTTAATTATAGTTTTGCCAATTCCCTCATGCTGCAAGCCGAGTTACTCTATGCCGATTTGAAATCTAACATCCATAATTTTCAGGCCTTTTATTCTCAGGATTTGAGTCTTAAAAATTTGGCTTTTACTAAATATAATATTTTTGCACAGGCAAATTATCCGATAACGCCCTTACTGAACGCTGCTGTTTCTGGAATGTATTATCCTAAAATAAAGG
>CAYQXT010000015.1:9847-19163 GCA_964421365.1 uncultured Bacteroidaceae bacterium | reverse complement strand
CGATGTTCGGCCGCCGCCTCTGTAATCCCTGATGCCATATTTCTGCTGATAGGTATAGTCGGCATGAGAAGGTCGGTAGGTAGAGGCTAAGTCGGAATAATCACCTGAGCGCTGATTGGTATTTTCTATTACAAAAGCAATGGGTGCACCCGTAGATTTACCCTCAAAAATTCCGGAGAGAAAGTTCACTTTATCTAATTCTTGTCGAGAAGTGGTAATGGAAGATTGCCCGGGACGGCGGCGCATTAATTGCTGTGAAATAAATTCCTGATTAATTTCAATTCCGGCAGGGAAACCGTCCAAAATTCCACCTAAAGCCTTACCATGTGATTCGCCAAAAGTTGTCAGTTTTAAAAGAGAACCAAAGCTATTGCTGCTCATCTATTTTTGTTTTAGGGAGGATGATTATAAATGTAGAACCAATACCTACATTACTTTCTATTTTTATGTTTCCTTTGTTCTGAGTAATCAAATCGAAGCATAATTTCAGGCCTAAACCGGTTCCTTTTTCATTATTAGTTCCAAAGGTGGTGAATATATCGTTAGGATTAAAAATTCGCTTAATAGTTTTCTGCTCCAAACCAACACCCGAATCTTTTACTTTTATCTGTATTGATTCATCAATTTCCTTACAATTAATATCTATATTTCCTCCTATTGGAGTATATTTTATCGCATTAGAGAGTAAATTCCGGAACACAGTACTAATAGAATTTTCGTCAAAAAAAGCTATACATTCATCGTTACCTTCTATGATTATTTCAATAGATTTTATTTCGGCTGTTCCTTTGAGTAACCGGTAGTTGCTTTCTACTAATGGTTTTATACTTTGATATTTAGGTTCATAAATAACTTCTTTTTTTTGTGATTTTGCCCAAAGCAAAAGATTTTCTAATAAGGAAAAGGTTTGTTGTGAAGATTCTTTTGCTGTCTGTAGCATAGAGTGAATATCGTGGATAGTAAATTTGTCAAATTGTTCGGTTAGCATTTCCAGTAATTTCTCTAAACTTCCGACTGGCCCCCTTAAGTCGTGGCCAATAATAGAAAAAAGTCGGTCTTTGGTACGATTCAAATCAGCCAACTGCTGCTCTCTTAAACTTAACTGTTGGAGGGTTTGGAGTAACTCTTCGGTATGCTCATTAATTTGTTGGTTTTTTTCCAATAACTCTTGATTATACTTTTTTTTGCGAATATTTGCACGGATAAAAAAAAGCATAAGGATAAGAAGGGTCAGACCTGCTATTAAAAGGAGATTTCTATTTTGGCGTTGCCGGTTGATTATTGCACTCTGCCGGCTTCTTTCCTCAATATTCCGAAGTTCAATTTCTTTTTTTTGATTTTCAAATTCATACTGAAGTTCATGGTTAGCTATCCTTGTTTCAATATCTTGTTTAGAGAGGGAATCAGAAATAGCTTTGAACTTTTTGTACCTATTCAGGGCTAAGCGTAAGCGACCTTGTTTGTCATAGATTTTGCTTATCAGTTCGTATAAATCTCTTTGTGATTCAATATACCCCACTTTTTTAGCTGTATTTAAGGCATTTTGAACAAATTTTAACGCTTTATCATATTTTTTTTGATTTAATGCAATCTTTGCGCGCAGGAAGTTTACATCAATCAGACTTACGGTATCACCAATTTCTGTAAATATTTTTTCTGCTATATTAAGATCTTTTTTGGCTAACGGATAATCCTTTTCTTTGTTGGCAATATCCCCAAAATTCAAATAACAAAGTGCTTTTCTACCTATGTCTTTCATCTCCATACTTATTTTTAAAGATTTGGAATAGTAAATTTTTGCAGAATCATATTGCATTAAATTATTGAATACTTCTCCTATGTTGTTGTAAACTGTAGATATGCCACCAGAATCTTTCATATTAATGAAAATCGCAAGGCTTTTAATGTAGTACTTGTAGGCTTCTTTATATTTATTTCGTGCTCCTAAAATAATTCCGATATTATTATAGATAAACGAGCTCTCCTTCTTTTTTATTTCTTTGTTTAATTTTAGTGCTTTAAAATAATGATTAAGTGCCTGATCGTAATCACCAATATAATAATAGACTATACCTATATTATTTTCTATTGTCGCTTTACCTTCTGTATCGTTTTTATTTTCAAAAATCTGATAGGCTTTGAAATAATACTCAAAAGCATCTTTGTAATTTCCTGTGTGATAATTAACTATCCCTATTGTATTATAACTATACATAAGAGCAGAATCGTAATGTAAGCTGTCGGCTAATTGTATCGCAAGTAAGGCAAGCTGTTTCGAGACTTTGTAATTTTGACTAATTAAATCAGAGGCGCTATTATTCAAATAGCGTATTTTATTCTTTACTTCGGTGATTGTATCGGCTACTTTTACGATTTCTTCAAAATTCTTCTGTGCCTGTAAATCAAAGATAAAGCTTACCATTACTAAAATTGCCAAAATAATTTTATTCATTAGCTCAAAAATACATAAATTAAATAGAATTTTATAACTTTATACAAGTTTTCAGACAAAAAAAATACCATGGTAGAAAATTTCATATCTAGTAATCCCGTAAGCCTGCATTTTGGACAGAATATAGTTTCTTCTTTGTCAAAAGTTTTGAAATTATATGGCAAAAAAGTTTTGATGGTTTATAGACAGGCTTCCATAAAAAAATATGGTTATTACGACCAAATTATTGATCAGTTATCTGATTTTGAGATTTTTGAGTATTCAGGAATTAAGCCTAACCCTGTGATAGAAGATGTTAATAGGGCAATAAAACTGGGCAATAATTTATGGGATGTAAACACCGTAGAAGACACTATTTTCAAGCTCGAAAATTATTTCGGTCAATTTCTTGCCCTGTTCAATTAAATGAATTATCTTTAGAAGAAGAACAAATCAATGAGGTACGGAATTTGATTATTAAAAATAAAGCAAGTGGTAGACATCATTGGCTTGATAAAGATGATTTACTTCAAATTATCAATTTCATGTATTAATTTCAGAAAATTGTTATGAGAATAAAAGAATTAATTGAATTTCAAGATTTAAAAACGTTTTCCGAATTTGATTTTGATGGATTAGAATATATTTACAGAGGCCAGTTTGATAAAGGAATAACGGATCAGATTCTTGCACTCGCCGAAAAAGATTTAGACGCTTCTGCAGGTAAAGATTCTGTAAAACGACGAATTTTTTTTATAATGGTGGAAGGACTGCAAAATATTACTCGCCATCAGAATGAAATAAAAGAAGTTGACGATAAAAATAAAGGTATATTCGTCATTCAGCGGATGAAAAATGACTATATTATTACTACAGGTAATCTGATTGAAAATGAGAATGTAGAAATGTTGAAAGAAAAACTGGAAACAATTAATCAGCTTAAAATTGATGAGTTGAAGAAATATTATCTAAAAAAATTAAGAACCGGAGGTTTGAGCGACAAAGGAGGAGCAGGACTTGGATTGATAGAGATGGCACGCCGTTCGGGGAATCAGCTTCTCTACGACTTTATGCCTATCAATAACGAATACTCATTCTTTTATTTTCAAACAACCACTTCTTTCGATAAAAACAGGAGAGACTATAAACAAAAATTAGAAGCCAAAAAAGGAACTTTAAATTATATCAAAAAAGTACATCAATTACTAAATGAAAATCAAGTTCAAGTAGCCTATAAAGGTAATTTTACGCAAACGAGTACGCTCAATTTATTAAGCATAATTGAAAAACAAATCAATCGAAACCGATTGATGACCAAGATTTTTAATCTGATGATCGAGATGTTACAAAACATTGCTAAACATGGAGATAATAAAAATGAGCATGGAACACCAGCTGTTTTCTACCTGGTAGAATATGAGAAGGGCTTTTCATTAATCTCAGCTAATTATGTCGAGAGAAAGAGACAACGAAAATTAAGTGAAAAGATAGATTTTATTAATTTACTGGATAATAAAAGACTGAGCGACTATTATAATAATGTTTTACTCTATTTTGAAGCCGATGAAAAGAATACCGGTTTGGGATTTCCTGATATGCGAATTAAAAGTGGCCAAAAAATTAATTATGAATTCTTACCTTATAATGATATTTTTAATCTATTTTTGATGAATATATGTTTTAATTTAACCGATGGCAAAATGAAACCACTTATTATCAATGGAACAGAGGAAACTCCAGATGTAAAATTAATTCCTATTGATGGCGTTTTTTCTATTTCTAATCGTTCATTACCCGAAAATGCAATAGAATTTTATGCCCCCATATTGAAATGGCTAGAAGATTATACACATGAGCCCAATTTAATCTCTAATTTTGAATTCAAATTAGAATATTTTAATACTGCTTCTTCTAAGCAACTAGTAAAAATTTTGTTGGCAATAGAAAAAATTGCCTCTAAAAATGATGTTAAAATTAAATGGTATTATCATGATTATGATGAGGATATGCAACAAAATGGAATACGATTTGCGTCTATTGTTGATGTAGATTTTGAGTTAATTGAAATGGATGATGATGAAGAGAATAAAGAAAGTTAGCCTTATATTTTTTAGTCTTTTAAGTTTTTGTTCTATCAATTCCTGCACTCAGGATGACTTAGGCGATTCGCGTGATAATCTGGTAAAAACATGGCGTTGTCAAGAACAAAGTGAGCTATTTGGAGTGCAATACTATGATGTGGAAATTAGTAAATCTGATTCTGACGAATTACAAATATTGATGTATAATTTTTTTGATCGCAAAAAGGATGTTTTGGCCAATCTGGATGGCAATGCCCTGTCCATTCCAAAGCAAACGGTTGATGGTTGGGATATTGAAGGAAGCGGAGAAATCTCAGCTGATTTAAGCAAAATCTCTTGGACTTTTACAGCTGACGATGGAACTGGTGTCCAAAATATTTCGGCCTATTTCACTGAAAAATCTCCGGTAGCGCTAAATTTACTCACTGAAAATTAAATTATATGGCCGTGCTAAAAGTCCCTCTAATTCTCCTAAGCCTATATTTCTACTTTTGCGAAAAGTCTCGCGCCCGTCAAAAAAGATAATGATTGTCGGTACGGCAAAAATACGGTTTTGGGCTGCCAATTCAGGATATTTAATTGTATCGGCATAAAAAAGTTGAACTTCAGGAAAATCAGATTTGATTAATTCCTCAATTTTGGGTTTTAATACCTTACACACATTACATTTCTCGTGCGAAAAATAAATCAAAACGGCAGTGTTCTTTTTAACCACTATCTCTAAATCTTCTAAACTTGTTAAATCCTTGAACATTATCTACTTGAATTAATATATATTTCTACTTAGCATCACCAGCGTACAGGCCTCTACTACTTCTATATTTTTTTTGCAGGCTAAATCTAGCAATTCCGGATTTTCGGTTCCGGGATTAAAAATAAGCCTTTGTGGTTGCAAGTCAAAAATAAAATTATAGTGAGGCTTCTGCAATTCGGGACGCAAATAAAGTGTTACAGTATGAACTTTTTCTTCTGTCTGCCAGTCGGTACGAATGTGCGATTCATTTATTTTTCCACTACGCCGTCCAAAGGCCAGTACTTCGTGTCCATAGGATTTGAGCATTTCTACAGCTTTGTACGAAAATCTATCGGGATTTGGGCTTGCGCCTAATACTGCGGTTATTTTCATCCGTTTAAAATTACATAATTAGTTGAATATTTGTTATATATTTCAAGCATTCACGTGTGTATCTCAATTAATACTTCAAGCATGGCCTGTTTTATTTTTTTCAGATTTTTTCAATAGTACATTGGCAAACGCCATAATTGCTTTACCTTGCCCTACTTCACCCATCTTTTCCATTGTTTTCGCTTTTATAGATATATTCTGTTCTGAAATTTGGACAATTTCGGCAATTTTTATCGCCATTTCCTTTTTATACCCTTTTAGTTTTGGCTTTTCTAAAATAATATTGCTATCTATATTCACAATTACCCATTTATTTTGAGCCAGCAAAAGTACCACTTTTTTTAAAATTTCTGTGCTTGCAATTCCTTTTAACGATAATTCAGTCTCCGGAAAATGCTCGCCTATATCGCCAAGATTAGCAGCTCCCAGCAAGGCATCTACTATGGCATGAAGTAACACATCGCCATCAGAATGTCCTTTGCTACCTCTGTCAAAAGGAATTTCTATTCCTCCAAGAATTAATTGAATTCCCTCTACTAGGGGATGAATATCAAAGCCGCTTCCTATTCTAAAATTGCAATTCATTAAATTGAGACTCGGAAATTGGGATTCAGAATTCAGAAATTTGCATTTTCAAATTCCAATTTCTAAATCCTGTATCCTGTTTTCTAATCATTATTTTTTGGGTGTACGAGTGGACTTTCCACTTATACAGCAAGGTTTTCGCTTAAGGCGAAGCCCTCGCTAAAAAAACATCGTCCGACCGATTAAAGCAGTCAGACGGGTAAGTTTATGGGTGCTCACTAATTTTAGCATTTTTTACTATTATTCCTCTTTCACTTCTTTTTTAAGTCCATCAAAATTGAACAAAAGGCTGAATCTAAGTGTATTATTTAATGGATTGCTTTGGCTATTGGCTATCAGATAGGCGAAGTCCAAACCAAAAACATTTAGTCGTAGGCCTAAGCCGAGGGTAAAATATTTCCTGTTTCCTTTTGTTGGATGCTCATAGAAATAGCCAGCACGCAAAGCAAATTGTTTGGCATACCAATATTCAATTCCGAGAGAATAAGTTATTTCATGAAATTCTTCGAGAAAAACAGAGCGAGTTCCATTTGATTTCAGATAGCCCGGCGCATCGTAAAAAGATTGGAAAATAGCTACCGGAACTGAAACACTATCACTTTTACCTATCCTTTGTAAGCTACCGCTTGCAGAATCAGTGTAATATATTGGCGGAGTTGGAACCAAAAGTTTATTCATGTCAAAATTCACAGAAATAGAATTATAGTCGTCGATATTCATAATATAGCCAGCACCCAGTCGCATATTCATTGGTATAAAATCCTGTGCATCTTCTGTGTAGGATATTTTACCACCAATATTAGAAACGTTCAGACCGGCAGATATTCGTGTATCCATTCCGCTTAGACTCAAGTCTTTTTGATAATAAAAACCTAAATCGCCGGCAACAGTTTTACCAGGCGTAGAGGAAGTTTCTCCTATACCACCGGTAAGATTGGAATAAACGAAATGCAAAGCTATACCTCCGGAAAACTCTTCGGACATTTTAAACGCATAACCTCCGTCTAAAGTAAATTCTTTGGGACGGAAATCGCGTAAAACATTACCATAAATATTTGTAAATGTGATACTTCCAAGAGAGAAGTAACGCATACCAAAAGATAAGGTCTGGCGTTTATCTAAATCATAATAGCCAGCCAAATACGATAAATCTATGTCGTCGGCCAGGTTTCTAAGCCATGGGGTATAAGAGATAGCTAATCCTGAGGATTTTTCGGCAAATGGATATTTGGCCACGTTCCAATAGAGAGAATTAGCATCTGCCGAACTGGCAACACCAACATCACCCATAGCACCAGCCCTCGAATCGGGGGTGATATTTAATAAGGGTACGGCCGTTGGTATTGGATTTCCTGCATCTTGTCCGGTTAAATCACCAGTACTTATCTGTGCTTTAATACTAAAAGAGAGTAATAGGCTTAAGCTAATCAGAACAGTTTTTTTCATTTTTACTTTTTATTTGAACTTTGTTTGTCTATTTTAATGATATTTTAACAAGTTTAACGGAATCTATGGCTTTTTATTGCAAACAGGATTTCAAACACTAATTAATTCAATTTCAGTAATTTTTCTATTTTTTCAGCGCTCAAACCATTGCTTGTTTTTATGCTTAAGCGGTAGAAATAAGTACCACGCCCTATTTTTTGACCGAAATCATCTAAACCATCCCAGCTAATTGCCTCACTTCTAAATCCAGTAGTATTCATCTCCCGATGAATAGTCTTTACCAATTGCCCGCTAATTGTAAATATTTGTATTCTCGCCTGTATTTCAACAAAAGGCACATTATGCTCGAAATAAAAAGCCGTTTGGCTGAAAAATGGGTTGGGATAATTATATAAATGCTCGATTTCCAATCCGCTATTTTTTGCTACAACAAAGTCAACAGATTTTTCGGACGAATTGTTGTAAACATCCCATGCTTTTATTTTAAGTGTATGTTTTCCTTCTTTTAAATCAGATAGTTGGAATTTAATTTTTCCAGAAGTATATTGGTTTAAGTCCGCTTCATAGAAATTATTTAAACGTATGGTTTGTGTAGTATTATCATCAATAATAGCCGTAATGTCATGCCCTATTGAACCGCTCGAAGTGTTTATTCCACTACTGTCCATTAATTGGGCAAAAAGTATCGGGTCTTGATTTGTCATCTCTCCCGAAATAAATTGTTCATCGTTTAAATAAAGGTTGATATCCGGGCCATTGATATCTCCGTATGCAGTTGTATCAATCCCCCCAATTATGAAATGACTGAAACTACAAGCAGCTTCTCCTTCCGAATTATTCTGAGCATAAAGGCTCATTTTACCAAAATCATAAGAGATGCCAATATCTTTGGGTACAATAAACGAAAATTTGAATAATCCGTTTGATATTTCGGATATTCCATGAAAGATAGCATTATTCTGTACACTGAAATTCATTGTTGTACCTCCGTCATTAGCACGAGTCTTCCTGCTTATTTTTTTATCCAAAATACGGGGTATTACAAAGCCGTTAAAGCTATAATCCGTAGAATTATCTTTTTTTTGGACTCGTCCAATTATTTCCACTTTTTGAAGGGCTTTTATCGTATCTGTTTCGCCAATTGGATTTTCGGCAGCATCATAGGTTACGGATGTTTTATTGATTTTTGTAATTTGGATTTTTTTTATAGGGAATAAAAGACGTAAAGCGGGATCGCCTAAGAGGCTGAAATTTCTTTTATTGATATTTGCCGGACTGCCGGTGACTAATTTAGAGGCTCGAACAATATCGCCAAGATAGAGTTGTTTGCCAGTTAAATTATCAGTAAGGAAAACATTTTTATAGAAATTAGTGTTTAACATATCGTTAGAACCAGAAAAAACAAGACGAGTAGTGGTGAACATAGCCACAGCACCTCCCTGTGGGTTAAGAAGTACCTGCTCACCTGCACTGACAATATCGCTTTGGTCGTATCTCGAAAACTCGCAAGTAGCTGTCATAAAGACCGGTAATGCATCATAATTCGTCCACGAGTTAATTGTGCCTATATCAATAACTTTCTCGTGAGCCAAACGATAGGGGTTGCCATGCCCCACGTAATTAAGTATAAGACAACCTGTTTGCATC
>CAYQXT010000015.1:0-9837 GCA_964421365.1 uncultured Bacteroidaceae bacterium | reverse complement strand
CCGAGCATTAATAGCCCCAACAACGTCTGGATATCTATCGCCGGCTGAAGTACTAACCTGTTTATAGGCATCCAAATATATTTTATCCAGATTAAAATTAGGATAATTACTTGAAATATAGGTTGCATAATTTTCTGCATCGCGCATATAGGTATTTCCGTCTTCATCATCGCCGATAAGAGTTATAGTATTTTTCCAATCGCCTTTTGATAGGTAATAATTTTTTATCTTGTTCAGTACATTTCGGGCATCGGATTTAGTATCAACTGGAATTCTCCCTATACCAATGTCTAAATTTCCAACCGTTTCATATTCGTTGGCATTCATCATCCCAAAAAAATCATCGGAGACAAAAGAAGCGATAGGGTTGGTGGCATTTATCGACTGATAGGTGGGAATTGTATTCCAGTTTTCTTTAATGGCTTGTTTATTTTTGTAGCTTCCATCTCCAAAAAGAGTGAGCAAACGTAGGGGATGCACAGAACTTTGAGAACGAAAATAAATCATGCGTAGAAAATTACGAATGGCTGTCACATCTGGTGTTCCGCTCGAAAATTCGTTGTAAACCTGTATGAGTTCAACAACTTCTGTTTTTAAATTATCTGTTTGCCTATGAAAATCGGCTAATTCTTTTGCCTCATCCATGAAAAAGGCGGGCGCAACAATAATCATGTCGGCCTCACTTAGGCTATGCAAGTTCTGGTTCTGAATAAAACCCGTTTTATCTCCGCTAAGCTCTGGTTTTAAAGCATTTTTAGGCTCAAAAATGATGAATTCTTCTAATTTATCCGAAGGATATACAAAATTTGCATTAGTGCCTGATAAAGTGTAATTTACATTTTCAACCAAAGCCTGATTGCTTATATTCCAAATTTCACAATTGGAATTCAGCCCGCTTAGCTGATAGTTGGCATATTCTCCGCCCGAGACTATAGACTGGTTTCTGAAATTAAAGCTATTGCCATGATAAGCCAATTTTCGCTTACAATTAATACGGATAAAGTCTATCCATGCTTTATCCGAAGGTGAGGGGTGGCTAAAAGTTAAATCTATACTTTGCGCTTCGGAATTAGAAGCGTTAAAACTGAAATCCCGCTCCGAATCGTAAGCATAAGCTGCTTCAAAACTTCCACTCACGGCCGAATAATTAATGTTTTTCGACTGACTGTTGTAATTAAGGCTTATATAACTGGATGAAAATGCTCTGACGGCTGCTTTCAGACTAACAACCACTGGTTTAGTACTCACAATATCGGGCACATTAAATATATAATTTAATTTATTGTTCAGGTCAAAAATATCTCCGTACCATGTTCGGCCACTTTCAACCAAATTTACTATATCTTTCTCTATAACTGCATAATAATTATAATTAGTCACATTAAAATCAGGACTCTGATTAATCACACTATTTTTTATTTCATTATCTAAGCCCGTATTTTTATCGGTCAAAAAATAGTATTGATAATCAGAATAACTATGTTTAAGGTGTTCAAATATTTTCGTCTCAGGATTGTATGTCCAGGAGTTAGGAGAAGCAGCATAGAAGTATATAGCATCGGTCGTTTTCTCTATTTTTTTTTCGTTCAAATCATCTTCTGCCGGCATTGAATTGTCCATTGACAACATCCCACCGGTATTCCCAAAAACTCTTACGTTTTTTGGAGTGCTAAAACCAATTTTCTGCAATTGTGTAAAACTAATTTTGTAAACACCATTTAGTTTTACTCTAAATTTGTACCAGTTTCCTGATGAGAGAACAGAAGATGCGGAATAAGCTGCTCTGTTTTTAGTTTTTTGTTGTGTCTGGTAACTTATTTCAATAGAGAAATTCTCTAAAAAGTAAGTTTTATTATTTTTTTTAATAAATGGATTTATTCTAAACGAAAAATAATCATCATTTTTAGCTTTTGAATTAAAAAAAGAAATACGCACCTGCCGGGCGTATTTAATTCTTTCATAAACAAGCAAGTTTGCATTTATTGAAGTAAATTTTAGATTATTAAGCTTTATTTTTACTATTTCTACATTGGCCGGAAGTTTTAAATCGCTATATTTAATGTTTTCCGCATAATAAATGGTATCATTTGCTCCTTTTTCGATATTATTAAAGTCAGGGAGATATTCATCAAACTTAAAATCCTTTTCATAATAAACTACATGCTTAGGCGTTTTTAGCTTAATTTGTCTGTCTATGTTTATTTCTTGTGAAAAAAGAATTTCGGGAAACAAAAGAATTATTATAATTATAGTAAGATTAAGTTTCATATTTTTATTTTACAGAATATGTGATTCGGACAAAAATAAATAAATATTTATAACGTGCGATTTATCAATAAATTTTCAAATTCCATCTATAAAATAACTATTTTGTTCTTCATTCTGATGTTGACCAAAGTTATGCTGGCGCAATACCACTTTAACCCAGTACTTTCCGACGGTCTGTTAAGCTCAGGGATCTCAGATATCAATTCTCCTTTTTATGCTGTTTTTTCTAGCAATCTAACATTTTTCAAGCATCAAGTTTTAAGCTCTCAAAAATTAGTAGAATTACAATTAAATTTTCTCCCATATAAAAGTTCAATAGGCGTTTCAATACTTCAGGAAAAAGAATTTTTAATGAAAGAGTATTTTGTGAGTTTCGTTTATGCCTATTTTCTGACTCTAAATAGGAAATCAAAGATTATTTTTAGCCCTGCCATTCATTATAATTCTCAGAGCCTTGATATGCAAGAACTTGTTTTCCCGAGTCAGCTAGTAAATGCAACAAATTTTATTCTCTTTGATTTTAGTAACTATATAAATTCCGGAATAGACTTTGGCCTCCAATATTTTACGAACATTTTTAATTTCAATTTCAAAATTACAAATCTGGCTCTTATTTTTCAAAAGGGTGATTTTGGAAATCACCGACAAATCCTTTCTTCGCAATTAGGCTATAAATTTTTGTTAAATAAATTTACCAAGGATCGGTTGAAAATTGGAGTAGGAATTTGGCTATATTCTCAAAATTATAAATATATCAGCCTAGAATATATCCAAAAGAAAAATTATCTTAAACTACAATTATTAAGTAATCGGTATATCCCAAATTCTTTTGCTGCAGAACTTGGATTTTCGCACAGGAATTATACTTTTGTCTATCTGTTCTGGTTGAAATCCATAGCAGAGAGTCCTGCACGTTTATTAAACAACGGAATAAAAATTGTATATAATATAAAAAAATATAAAAAAGTAAGGATAAAAATGCAATAAGTTGTCCTGAATTTTAGTTATTAGTTTGAAACAGCCCGATGGGTTGAGATTTAACCTGAGAGAAATAGAGACAATGATTAATTTATGAATCAACACTTTAATTTAACTACAAATTTTAAGCACATGAAAATAAAGTCAAAAATTTCCGTACTTATGATAGGAATAGCAAGTATTGCTGTTACATCCTGCGGTGGAGGCGGTGGTGGAGGCGTATCTTCAACTACCGGATGGGAATACAATAATCCCGATAACGGCGGTTTTGAGGTAAAGGATGACTACACGGATCAGGAAGCTGGTCCCGGCCTTGTTCTTATCGAAGGAGGAACTTTTACCATGGGACAAGTGGAGCAAGATGTAATGTATGACTGGAATAATATTCCACGTAGAGTTACGGTAGCTTCTTTTTACATGGATGAAACAGAAGTTAAAAACGTAGATTATCGTGAATATTTACATTGGTTACGCCGGATATATATAGATTATCCTCAGGTTTATAACGATGCTTTGCCTGATACGATGGTCTGGCTTCGTCCTCTATCTTATAACGAGCCCTATGTTGAATATTACTTCCGGCATCCCGCATATGATAATTATCCGGTTGTGGGTGTAAACTGGGTGCAGGCCAACAAATACTGCGAATGGAGAACAGACAGGGTGAATGAAAAATTGCTCATAGATAATGGCATTTTGGATATTGACCCTAACCAGTCTAATGCAGAGAGTTTTAGCACGGATGCCTATCTGGCTGGTCAGTATGAGGGCATTGTAAAAGATAATCTGCCTTCTTTAGATCCCAATGAAGGAGAGCGGAGAGTTAAATTAGAAGATGGTATATTATTACCAAAATATAGGCTGCCAACCGAAGCAGAATGGGAATATGCTGCTTATGGTCTGATAGGTAATACTACCGATGAGCGTGTTTACAGCCGTAGAATTTTCCCTTGGAATGGCGATTTTGTTCGCAACGATGGAACTACTGATGGAGAAAGTGCGCGGGGTCAGTTTCGCGGAAATTTTGTTCGAGGGAAAGGTGATTACATGGGTGTTGCCGGTTCATTAAACGATAATGCTTCTATTACTGCGCCTGTTGATTCCTATTGGCCTAATGACTTTGGCTTATACTGTATGGCTGGCAATGTAAACGAGTGGGTATTAGATGTTTATAGGCAATTATCTTATCTCGACATGTCTGACTTCAGGCCTTTCCGTGGGAATGTTTTTAAAACAAAAATGCGTGATGAGGAAGGTAATATTTTAGAAAAAGATAGTTTAGGACATATAAGACATCGTGAGCTCACCGAAGAAGAAACAATGAATCGTTATAATTTCCGAAGAGCGGATAACCGTAACTATAAAGATGGAGATGTGAAATCGGCTATTGTTGAAGGTGGCGATTGGACAGGCGAAGAAACACCTGGCTCTTCTCGTATGTATTATTCTGGTAAGGGATCTAAACACCTTGGCATTACTTCGTTGGTTAGCGACAATACCCGAGTATATAAAGGTGGAGGATGGAATGACAGAGTGTATTGGCTCAGTCCCGGAACCCGAAGATATTTGGATGAAAACTCTGCCCGTGCGAACCTTGGTTTTCGATGTGCTATGATTAGAGTTGGTAGTCCGGGAGGATTTTAAATAAAATATTTGATAATAAACAAAACCTCGCTATTTTAGCGGGGTTTTTATTTGTTATATATTAGATGGAATTTTATAAGATATTTAGACAGTCGACTGGTGTATCAATAGATTCGAGGCAAATTAAGCCCGGAAATATTTTTGTGGCTCTTAAAGGTGAGAATTTTGATGGGCATCAGTATGTTCGGAAAGCACTGAAAGATGGCGCTCTGATGACTGTAATTGATAATCCTGATTTTTTTATTGCGGAAGATAAAACTTATTTAGTTGATAATACTTTGATTTTTCTTCAGACTTTGGCCAATTTTCATCGTCGAAAATTAGCTATCCCTATAT
This sequence comes from uncultured Bacteroidaceae bacterium, assembly GCA_964421365.1. Taxonomy (GTDB): domain Bacteria; phylum Bacteroidota; class Bacteroidia; order Bacteroidales; family DYOH01; genus CAYQXT01. The sequence continues at coordinate 4,611 of CAYQXT010000015.1, read as the reverse complement.
TGGCTATAACTGGAACTAATGGCAAGACAACTACTAAAGAATTATGTTATGCAGTACTTTCTGAAAAGTTACAAGTGCAGGCCACAAAAGGAAATTTAAATAACCATATTGGTGTTCCGCTAAGCCTGTTGAGCCTGCACGAAGGCACCGAAATAGGTATAATAGAAATGGGAGCAAACCATAGGGGCGAAATTGAAGCCTTATGCCGGATTGCGGAACCAACTTTAGGAATCATCACCAATATAGGGAAAGCTCATCTTGAAGGTTTTGGTTCGTTTGAGGGTGTCCTGAAAACAAAAAAAGAATTGTTTGATTATCTAGTGAAAAAGAATGCGGATATAATTTTTTATAATTCAGATGATAAATATCTTTCTACAATAATACCTTTAAGTTTAAGGCATATCTCCTATGGGACAGCAAAAGCTGATATCATTGGCAAAATTAATTCTGGCGGTATTACTATAAATATGGAGTGGAAAAGAAAAGAAAAAAGCTATTGGAATCTTGTGAATACCCAGCTAGTTGGTGATTATAATTTGTCTAATATACTTGCCGCAGTGAGTCTAGGACTCTACTTTAATGTTGCTCGCCTGAGTATTCAGAAAGCCATCTCCGAATATAAACCTTCTAATCAGCGTTCGCAGATAATTCAGCACCAAAAGAATAAAATCATTCTTGATGCCTATAATGCCAATCCAGTGAGTATGGCTAAGGCGCTCTCTAATTTCATTAAAATTAAATCTAAGCTTCATAAAACAGCTATTTTGGGCGACATGTATGAGCTCGGTAGTTATGCGGCCGAAGAACACCAAATAATAATTAATTTAGCGCTTGAAACGAGTGCAATACATTTTATTTTTATTGGAAAAGAATTTTTTAGGTATAGAAATCCCTCGTTTTTATTTTTTGAAAATAAAAATGATTTTCTAAGCCACAGTAATAAGCAAAGCTTTGATAATGAATTAATCTTGATTAAAGGATCACGAGGAATGAAATTAGAAGAAATAATTGAATATTTATAGAAAAACAATGAATTCATATCAAAAATTAAGAACTATTTATAAAAAAGCCTTATTTCAACCTACTTTTACAGGCTTATTCGTCAATCCTTTCTACATCATCCGCAGGGGGCTTTTTAGAGGAATTACGGCAAATACACATTATCTGTCTGGTAAGATACTTGATTTTGGATGTGGCGATAAACCCTATAAAGATTATTTTAAATATACCGAATACATCGGACTGGATATAGAACAAAGAGGGCATACACATGAGCAAGAAGATGTTGATGTCTTTTATGATGGTCAGAAAATCCCTTTTGCAGATAATTATTTTGATTCAGTTTTTAGTTCAGAAGTTTTGGAACACGTCTTTGAACCCGAAGATGCATTGGATGAAATTAACAGAGTTTTAAAACCAGGAGGGCGCATTTTGATGACTGTTCCGTTTGTGTGGGATGAGCATGAAATCCCCTATGACTACGGACGTTATTCTTCTTTTGGTATCCGATATTTGTTGGAAAAGAAAGGTTTTGAAATAATTAAATTGGATAAATCGACTAATTATGTGCAAACTCTTTTTCAAATGTGGAATACTTATGTACATCAGCATATTCTGAGAGTAAAAATTTTCCAACGGATTTTTACTCCCGTTTTGATTACACCAATTACGATACTTGGTTTGTTTCTAGGATTTATTTTACCGCGAAGCCGGAATTTTTATCATAATAATATAATCGTGGCAAAGAAAAAAGACCTTACTTAAAACTTCTTAAGCAAGGTCTCTTTTTATAACTATCAAATTTTCTGTATTAATCAGCTAAGGTACTTAAATCTCCTTCGTCTTCGCCTAAAGCGCGAGATTTAAGAACACGACGCATAATTTTACCACTTCTTGTTTTCGGTAAATCATCGACAAAATTAACAGCCTCGGGCTTAGCAATGGGTCCCATAACTTTTGCTACATGATTTTTAAGCTCAATTTCCAGTTCTGGGCTTCCAGAAATACCATGTTTTAAAATAACAAAGGCATGTATGGCGTTTCCCTTTAATTCATGTGGGAGCGCAATTGTGGCAGCCTCAGCAACAGAAGGATGACTTACCAGAGCACTTTCAATCTCTGCCGTTCCTAAACGATAGCCAGATACTTTTATTACATCATCAGTCCGGCCAATAATCCAAAAATAGCCGTCATCATCTTTACGGGCAGCATCACCAACCGTGTACCAACCTTGTTTTTCATATCTTTTCCAGTAAGTTTCGATAAAACGCTCATCATCATTGTGTACGGTGGCAGCCATTCCCGGCCAAGGAGCTTTAATTACCAAATTGCCTTGTTCGTTGGCAGCCACTTCTTTGCCATCGTCATCAACCACAGCCATTTCGTTTCCAAAGAAAGGATTCGTTGCGGATCCCGGTTTAAGCGGAGTGATAGGAAGCGGCGTAATCATAAAACCACCTGTTTCTGTTTGCCACCAGGTGTCCATAATCGGACATTTACCTTTACCCACAATTTTATGATACCATTTCCATGCTTCCGGGTTAATGGGTTCGCCCACAGAACCTAATAGGCGTAAGGAACTTATGTCGTGTTTCTCTACCCATGATTCGCCAAAACGCATTAAGCCGCGAATAGCTGTTGGTGAGGTGTAAAGTATCGTAATACCATATTTTTCAATCATTCGCCACCATCTGTCTGGATAGGGATGGTTGGGAGCCCCTTCGTAGGAGAAAATGGTGGCTCCATTGATGAGTGGCCCGTAAACAATATAACTATGACCGGTAATCCAACCGGGGTCAGCAGCACACCAGAAACGGTCTTGTGGCTTGATGTCAAATACCATTCTATGGGTCGTTGAAGTATATACACTATAACCACCATGTGTATGCACCAATCCTTTTGGTTTTCCGGTAGAACCGGATGTGTAGAGCAAGAAAAGCATATCTGTGGCTTTCATGTGCTCGGTTGGGCATTCGTTATTAACTATGGGGAGGGCTTTTAAATCATGATACCAAAAATCGCGGTCGGCAACCATTTCTACGGGTTCGCCAGTACGTTTAACGGTAATTACAACTTCGGTGGTAGAGCACATTTCGAGGGCTGTATTTACTATTTCTTTCAGATGTGTTGGTTTTCCCCTACGGAAGCCTCCATCTGCTGTAACAAGTACCCTGCTTTTGGCTGCTTTTATTCTGTCGAGTAAGGCTTCGCTACTAAAACCACCATAAACAACGCTATGTGCAGCACCTATTTTGGCACAAGCCAACATGGCAAATATTTGTTCGGGTAATTGGGGCATATAGATGGTTACAATATCTCCTTTTTTTACGCCCATAGCTTTGAGGATATTGGCAAATTGTGTTACCTCTCTGTTTAGCGCATGATAGGAATAGGTTCGTACCTCTCCGTCTTCACCTTCCCATATATAGGCCAGTTTATTCTGGATATTTGTACCCATGTGGCGATCTATGGCATTATGAATAATATTTGTTTCGGCTCCGGGAAACCATTTATAAAAGGGTTTATTGGAGTCATCCAACACTTTATCCCATTTCTTGTACCACTCTAAATGTCCTGCCTGTTCAGCCCAAAATTCTTCGCGATGTTCGATAGAAAATTTATACATTTCATCATATTCCTGAACATTCGCTTGTTCTTTTACTTCTTTAGAAGGCTTAAAAATTTCGTCTTTACTCATAATCTAATTGTTAAGTTAGTGAAATTTATAAATCATTATTTTACTTTAATTTATTGAATACCAATGATTTGCCAAATTTAATAAGCTATTCAAAATATTATTTTTTTCTTATTCTATGATTTGGCAAATCTATGGAACTATATTTTAATTTGCTGATACAAAAAATTAATCTCTGGCACCAATTGGGAGTACAACTTTCCCTTGTGTCTCATTAACTACTTCTGCCATTGCAAGATATATGGCTGAAAGTCCACAAAGAATACCTTCCCAGCCAGCTAAATGGCCAATGGCTTCTGAGCCAGTCCAATGTTCTATTGCGAGTAAAAAGAATAAAACCCACAGCGAGAGAAAAACAAATTGTAGCGTACGGTTGTTACCAAAAGTTCCTAACCACATGAAGAAAGTAAATACTCCCCACATAAACAGATACCAGCCCATAAATCCTTTAGGCGCGCCATCTATCCAACCCCATTTAGCAAACAAAATTAAACCTACAAGCGTGAGCCAAAATGCTCCATACGAGATGAAAGCAGTGGTTCCAAAAGTATTTCCTTTGCGGAATTCCATAATTCCTGCAATTATTTGAGCAATTCCACCATAAAATACTCCCATTGCAAGAATCATTGCTCCAAGTGGAAATAAACCTGCGTTGTGAATGTTCAACAAAACAGTTGTCATTCCAAATCCCATTAATCCTAGCGGTGCTGGATTAGCTAATTTTACGTCCATAGTCATTAAAGTTTAGTTAATAAAAAATTGTCAATCAAAAAAAGTTGTTATAATAAATTGTATATTTTTGTCAATCAAAATATTTAAAAAAGAGTAATAAACAGCTAGCAATAATCTAAGATTTGCGGCTGATTCGGTGGTGATAGCCACATTTTTAGTATCGAAGGCTATTCTCTAATTAACAC
>CAYQXT010000014.1:0-19177 GCA_964421365.1 uncultured Bacteroidaceae bacterium | reverse complement strand
GGGAGATAAAGCAGAATGTTCTGCCACGCGAATATCCCGAATTGAAAAGCGAAATGATGCAAATAACCCTGATTCAGGGTGTGGATAGAATTTTACCTTCTTTTTCTGAGAAAGCTTCGGAAAAGGCCATGCTGTATCTTTCTGAATTAGGAATAAATGTTCAGCTGAATTCAAGAGTAACCGATTATTTCGGAGATTATATCCAAACCCACGATAGTAAGGATTTGGTTGCTCATACGCTTATCTGGACTGCAGGAGTAATTGGTAATCCCATAGCCGGAGTGGAGTCCAATATTCAGCAAAATAATCAGCGGATTTTGGTGGATACTTACAGCCGGATGAAAGGCTCAGAAAAAATTTTTATCCTTGGAGATGTGGCTTTTATGCCCTGCGATGACTATCCAAATGCTCATCCTATGGTGGCTCAGGTAGCCATTCAGCAGGCAAATACTTTGGCCGAAAATTTGTCTAATATAATTAGTTATAAGCCGATACGTGAATTTAATTACAAAGATAAAGGCGCAATGGCTACCATAGGAAAAAATAAGGCCGTAGTTGAAGCCGGAAGATTAAAATCTTATGGCCGAGTAGCTTGGTATATATGGATGTTGGTGCATCTATTGGCTTTGGTAGGTTTCAATCGCAAGATTAAAGTATTTATGGAGTGGACAAGAAATTATTTTAGTGGAAGCCGGGGTGTCGAATTAATTTTACAACCTTTTGATTTTGTGAAAGAGAAAAAACAACGCCAAAAAGAGATGAAACTTTCTGATTCTGAGTAGTTTGTTTCCTGAATGAAATGTATATATAAAATTATAATTGAAACAGATGAAGCGATTAAAAATAGCAATTTTAGGTTTTCTTTTGGGAATAGTAACAGTGGTGTCTGCCCAGAAAAAGACTTCGGTGGCTTTATTAAACGCAAAGGCTATCACTGTGACAGGAGATACCATTGTTCTTTCCGATACACTGGATACTTATAAGCAAGAGGTAGTATTGGTGGATTATTGGGCAAGCTGGTGTCGTCCTTGTGTAGGTGAAATGCCTTATTCTAAGGATTTACAGAAACAGTTTGCTGGCAAATCCGTTGTCTTTTTGTACCTATCGGTAGATAAAAACAATGAGGCTTGGAAACGGGGTTTGGACAGGATACAAATTCCGGGTTTGCATTTTAGACTGGCTGCCGAAACTAAGCCAGCTATTCAGCAAACGTATAGAATAAAAGGGATTCCTTTTTATCAGATTTTGGCTAAGAATCTGGTTTTATGGAAAAATAATACCCTTTGGCCACACGAACAGAAGCTCGCAAAATTGATAGAGAAGCAATTGTGAATAAAAATTGCCGGCAGAGTATTTTTTTTATTGAAATTATTGAGACCCTTTTTTAACGTAAATAAATTACAAAATAACATGACAAGATTTAATCAAGTCTCTACCAACGAGTTGTTTGAGATGATTGAAGATAAGAATACTAAAGTTATTGATATTCGTCCTGTTGATGCCTATAATGGTTGGAAATTAGCTGACGAAAAACGAGGAGGACACATAAAAGGAGCAAAATCATTACCCCTAAAATGGACAAATTACATAGATTGGATTGAGATTGTTCAATCTAAACAGATTTTATCTGGGAATAAAATTGTTATTTATGCTTACACAGCAGGTGAAAGTGAAAAAGTGGCTAATTTATTTGCGAAAGCGGGTTATTCAGACGTTTCTGTTTACAACCATTTTCTAAATGAATGGACTGAGAACACGGATTTACCAATGGACTATTTGGCAAGATACAAACAATTAGTTTCTGCCGATTGGGTAAATAAATTAGTATCAGATAAACAAGCAGACGAATATGACAATACTAAATATGTGGTTGTTCATTCTCATTACAGAAATAGAGATGCTTATTTATCTGGACATATTCCAGGTGCAATAGATATGGATACATTGGTGCTTGAATCACCTGAAACATGGAACAGACGTTCGCCAAAGGAGCTTAAAAAGGCTCTTGAACAACACGGAATAACTTCCGACACAACGGTTATTATGTACGGAAAATTTATGACACCCAATAATGAGGATGAATTTCCCGGAAGTGCAGCCGGACATATCGGTGCTATTCGTAACACAATGATTATGTTATATGCCGGTGTTAAAGATGTGAGGGTTTTAAATGGTGGATTTCAATCGTGGAAAGATGCCGGCTACGAAATAGTAACTGATGACGTTCCGAAGGAACCCGTATCTGATTTTGGAGTGAAAATCCCTGCCCACCCAGAAATAATTGTTGATATACTCCAAGCTAAAGAAATGCTAAAATCTAAGACTGCAGACTTAGTTAGTACTCGCAGTTGGCCGGAATATATTGGTGAAGTAAGTGGCTATAATTACATTGAAAAAAAAGGACGTATTCCTGGTTCAATATTTGGAAATTGTGGGACAGATGCTTATCACATGGAAAATTACAGAAATCTTGATCACACTATCCGTGAAGCACAAGAGGTTGAAGCAATTTGGAAAGAAGTTGGCATTACTCCTGACAAACATCTTGCTTTTTATTGCGGTACCGGATGGCGAGGAAGCGAAGCATTTTATAATGCATGGTTGATGGGTTGGCCACGTGTATCGGTTTTTGACGGCGGTTGGTTCGAGTGGAGCAACGATCCTGAAAATCCGTTTGAAACAGGCATACCATAATAAAAATGTCAACATTTTTTTGCTATGGATGTTACATACTTTAATATATACCTTTGGTGTTTTGAGCTTTTGCTTCCTCTGCAAGGGCTTTGGTTTGTGCCAGACTTTATTATGTTAATTCAACGCTTTTAAGGTTTTGTTGTAGAGTCGGGATAGTTCTAATTCTCTTTCTTTGAGCTCGATTATTTCTCTTCTGAAAAGAAGCAAATTTTCGATTGATTTTTCTTTAATTAGCATTTTCCGGCTTCGCCAAAGGTTAGTACAATTTCTACTTGTTTGAATACTGCTTCTTGTTGGTCTTAGCTTTTGCCTACGAGTTGTAATTTTTCAAAATTAATTTGGTCTAGCGAATGATTTAATTTTGCTATTTCCATACAGAATTAGTAACGGATTTTTTCATTATTCCTTTGGGGGCGATAAGGTACAATTTTACGCCGAACTGTGATTTCATACTATTAATAGTTGTTTTGATTTAAAAATATTCTCTATGTTTTATAAAACCTCTTGGTGATAATTAGTTGATCCTTAGTCAATTGTCTTATTTTCTTGTAATTCATGTTTGATATTTTACAAAATTTGTTGTAGTTTTTTTTCTGTTTTCAGATTGCTTCTGTACTCGTCTAAAAAAAAGCGAGTAAAATACTAAAAACGATTAATACTGTTTGTATGATGTATTCGTATTTTTTATTTTCATTTGGATTATGGTTTTTAGCTAGTCATAGATTTATTTCTGCAACTCGCTGTTTTCTTCTATGTCAAGTTGAATTTATAGATCTGTTTTGTGCTAATTATCCTGTGTTTGTAACTTTAGGTCAAGGTGTTTTTGTACAATAAATTGAAGCGATATTACGTTTTCTGTAAGGAGTACAAAACTGAGCCAAAAAGATTGTAGCTGTAAGCGTAACTCTTTTTTTACCTGGTTTTGTGGTCTTACAAAAGGTGGATACAAGCGGAAAGCTCACTCGTGTACCCCTAAAATAATAATTAAATATTTGAACACAATTATTAATTTTCAGGAACAGCTATAAACACTTTTTCAGATGTTTTCACCTTGAGTTAATTACAAATTACGAATGCCGTTCTATGCGTATTTTTACTTAGCAATTCATAATTAAAAAAATGCCATCGCTTTGTGTGTTGATTACAAAAATCCGAGCTCTAATTTTGCCTCTTCAGACATCATTTCCTTGTCCCATGGCGGATCGAAAACGAGATTCACGTTTACGCGCTGAATACCGTCTATAGCTCTCAATTCCTGATTTACCTGTTCAACTAACTGGTCGGCTACGGGGCAATTTGGGGCCGTTAGCGTCATGGTTATGTCCAGATTATTATACTCGTCGATATCTATTTCGTATATAAGACCCAATGCGTAAATATTAACAGGGATCTCTGGGTCGTAAACTGATTTAAGTACCTGTACTACATCTGTTTCTAATTGTAGAAATGTGGGTTCTTCTTTATTTTCATTAAACATTTTTACCTCCATTTTTATTTAAATTTTGCTTCAAAAGCTATGGCATATAACTTCATTTGTTTCAACATGGCTGTAAGGCCATTTGCTCTTGTGGGCGAAAGATTTTGTCCTAAGCCTATTTTGTCAATAAAATATAAATTTGAGTTTTTAATTTCTTGTGGTGTTCGTTGGTTTAATACTCTTATAAGCAGTGCAATAATACCTTTTGTGATAATGGCATCGCTATCGGCAGAAAAAAATATTTTCCCGTTCTTGTACTCGGCATTTACCCACACACGCGACTGACAGCCGTTTATTAGGTTGTTGGATAGTTTTCGTTCTTCTTTGATGAGTGGTAAATCTTCGGCTAAGTCTATCAAATACTGATATTTGTCTAACCATTCATCGAAAATGGAAAATTCTTCTATAATTTGGTCTTGTACTTCGTTTATTGTCATATTATTTGATTTTGTGTGCTAAATTAAAACATTTTTCTGATACGGTTAAGTGCTTTTACGAATGTGTCTATTTCTTGTTGTGTATTATAAAAAGCGAAACTAGCTCTGATGGTGCCTTTTATACTGAAAAAATCCATTGTAGGTTGTGCGCAGTGATGCCCGGTGCGTAGGGCAAGTCCCATTTTGTCGATTATCATACCTACATCGTAGTGGTGTGCATTCTTGAGGTTAAAGGAGATTACAGAGGCTTTTTGGGTGGCGGTTCCGTAGATTTTTAGTCCCTGAATTGAGTTTAGTTGTTCGGTGGCATAGTTTAATAGTCCTTTTTCGTAGGCAGCAATTTTTTCGATTCCTATTTGCGAAACATAGTCGAGTGCTTCTGCAAGGGCTATGGCTCCAACATAGTTGTTGGTTCCAGCTTCAAATTTGAGAGGAACTTGGGCATAAGTTGTTTTCTCAAAAGTTACTTGGTCTATCATGTCGCCACCGCTTTGGTAAGGGGGAAGCTTGTCTAGCCATTGCTTTTTGCCATAGAGTACTCCGATGCCAGTGGGGGCGTAAATTTTGTGCCCGGAAAAGGCAAAAAAATCGCAGTCTAAATCTTTGATATCTATTGTGGTATGTTGTATTGATTGTGCGCCATCAATCAGAACGGGAATATTCAGTTTGTGGGCGGCCTGAATGTATTTTTTTATAGGGTTAATAGTACCTAAAGTATTTGAAATGTGTGCAATTGCTACTATTTTTACTTTGGAATTGAGCATTTTAAGATATTCATCGAAAAGGAGCTCTCCTTTGGTATTCATTGGGATTACTTTTAGCTTGGCGTCTGTTTGTTGACAGGCCATTTGCCAAGGTACGATATTGGCGTGGTGCTCCATTTGTGAGACGATTATTTCATCGCCTTGGTGTAGTTGGCTTTTACGAAAGGTATCGGCTATAATGTTGATAGACTCGGTGGTGCCGCGTGTAAAGATTATTTCTTCTTTTTGTGATGCTTTGATAAAGTTGGCGACTGTTTGTCGGGCGTTTTCGTAAGCTTGGGTTGAGGCATCGCTAAGAAAATGTACGCCTCGATGTATGTTGGCGTTTGTGGTGCTGTAAAAGTCTTTTACTTTGTTGAGTACTTGTAGGGGTTTTTGAGTAGTGGCTCCGTTATCGAAATAAATGAGCTTTTTACCATAAACTTCTTGGTTCAGAATGGGAAAATCTTGCCTTATTTTAGTTATATTCATTATTTTATATTATTTATGCTCAAAAATAGTGTAACTGAAATTAATATTATTATCAGTAAAATATATTTTTTTTAATGGCTTGAACTTTTTGAATTCTGCACACAGGCTATGCAGAATTCAATTTGCCAACTAGTTATCAAACCGTTTGTGTAATTCTGTATTTACATATTCTTTTAGTTCAGGAATACTTATTTGTTCCAGAACATCGCCTACAAATGCATAAAGGAGGAGCTTCTGTGCTGTTTCATACGAAATTCCGCGTGCCTGCATGTAAAAAAGAGCTTCTTCATCTAACTGCCCTGTTGTAGAGCCATGCGAGCAGATAACATCATCGGCATAAATCTCTAATTGGGGTTTGCTGTTTACGCGTGTTCTTTTGCTCAGTAGAATATTACGGTTCGTTTGGTTGGCATTTGTCTTTTGAGCATTTTTGGCCACCAGTACTTTGCTCATAAAAACCGCCGAAGCTTCGTTATTCATAATTCCTTTGAAAGTTTGGTTACTTCGGCCGTTTGGAACAAGATGTTTGATTAGAATATTTTGGTCGAAATGTTGTTTCAGACGTGGAATGTAAATACCATGGAGATTGCTTTCTGTATTTTGGCCTTGTAGTTCTACTTCGATATCATTGCGAATAAAAGCGGCCTGTAGGCTAAAGCTATTTTGCTCATAGCGGCTGTCGGCAGCTTGCTGAACAGCAATGGTATTTAGTATTTTTGTATTTTCTGTACTGTTTAGGACAAAATTAACTTCTAAGTGTGCATTTTGCTGCACAAAAATTTCAAAACCGGCATTTTCAAAATGCTGATTTTCCCCTTCAGATACTTGCGAAACAATAATTTTAGCACTACTTCCTTTTTCGGCTACAAAAATATTGTGATGCTGAATTAATTCTGATTTTTCGGTTTTTGTATTAATAAAAATAAGGTGTGTCGTTTTTTCGGCTTGCTTATTTTTTGGAATAAAAACGAGTGCTCCATTTTCTGAAAAAGCGGATTCTAAAGCCGCAAAGGCATTCCTTTTGGATAAATTTGTTTTGGCAAAATAGTTGGCTATTATCTCAGGGTGTTGCGTTTTTGCTTCCGACAGACTTTGGATAATTATTTCGTGTTCTGAAATATTACATAAGTCGGAATGCAGATAACCGTTTACAAAGACTAGTGTATTTGCCTCAATATGCACGGCTTTGTGTAATAAATCGGCTTTTGCTTCTTTATTCTGTTGCAAAATATAATTTTTTTCCAATAGGGCTTGGATATTTGTATGGCGCCAGATTTCTGTTTTGCGAGTAGGCAAGCTCTGTCGCTGGAAATTGGCTAATATTACTTCCTGCTGTTTGGCATCAGCTATTGTGTTTTTTGCCTGTTGGGCTATGGACAAGAAATCTGCTTTATCTATTGTGTGTGTTTGTTCCATTTTTAATAATTTTTTATACTATTCGTTCCATTTCTGTGAATCGTAGAACTGAATTGGTAATTCGTAATTAAATGTCAACTTCTTGTTTTATCCAATCGTAGCCTCTTTTTTCTAATTCGAGGGCTAATTCTTTTCCGCCTGTTTTCACAATCCTACCTTTATAAAGCACATGAACTACGTCTGGAACTATATAATCTAGTAGTCGCTGGTAGTGAGTGATGACAATGGAGGCGGTGTCTTTACTTTTTAGTTTATTTACGCCATCGGCTACAATACGCAGTGCATCAATATCTAAACCGGAGTCTGTCTCATCTAAAATAGATAATTTGGGTTCGAGCATGGCCATTTGAAAAATCTCATTGCGCTTTTTCTCTCCACCAGAAAAGCCAACATTAACAGCACGTCCGGCAAGAGTGGTGTCCATTTCTACAAGCTTTTTCTTTTCGTTCATGTATTTAAGAAATTCTGCTGGTTTAAGCGCTGGTAAACCTCTATATTTTCGTACTTCTTGTACGGCCGCTTTTAAAAAATTGGTAATGGAGACACCGGGTACTTCTACCGGATATTGAAAGGCCAAAAAAATCCCTTCGCGGGCACGGTCTTCTGGTTTTAGTTCCAAAAGATTTTTACCATTAAAAATCACTTCGCCTTCGGTAACTTCAAAAACACTTCGTCCGGCTAATACCGCAGCTAAGGTACTTTTCCCGGAGCCGTTTGGTCCCATAATGGCGTGTACTTCGCCGGGATTAACTTCTAAATTAATTCCTTTTAATATTTCGGTGCCTTCTTCGGTTAATTTTGCTCTTAAATTCTTTATTTTTAACATCTTATATTCTTTTATTCTATTTTTATTAATTAATTAATCTATTTTTTTAATTGCTAATTCCATTGATGTATATTTAGTATTCTACATTTTATATTTTTTTATGTTTAAAAGTTTGCTCTTAAGTCTTTTATCGTAGAACTAAATTAGTAATTAGTCACTCATAATTAGTAATTAATTATCCCACGCTTCCTTCAAGTGTTAATGCTAATAATTTTTGAGCCTCTACGGCAAATTCCATCGGTAATTTATTTAAAACTTCTTTAGCAAAGCCATTTACAATAAGGCTTACTGCATTTTCGGTATCCAAACCACGCTGGTTTAAATAGAAGATTTGGTCATCGGCAATTTTGGAGGTTGTCGCTTCGTGCTCTACTGTTGCTGTTGGGTTTAGCACATCAATATAGGGAAATGTGTGCGCACCACAGCGGTCGCCAATAAGCAGTGAATCGCATTGAGAGAAATTCCGCGAATTTTCGGCCTTGGGATTAATTTTTACCAAACCGCGGTAGGAATTTCCACTTTGCCCCATTGAAATACCTTTAGAAATAATGGTACTTTTTGTGTTTTTACCTATATGGATCATTTTTGTGCCGGTATCGGCTTGCTGAAAGTTGTTAGTTACCGCTACCGAATAGAATTCAGCTACTGAATTATTCCCTTTTAATATGGTGCTGGGATATTTCCATGTAACGGCCGAACCGGTTTCTACTTGTGTCCAAGAAAGTTTGGAATTCTCGCCTTTGCAAATTCCGCGTTTAGTTACAAAATTAAATACTCCGCCTTTTCCTTCTTTGTTACCTGGATACCAGTTTTGTACTGTCGAATATTTTACTTCAGCATCTTTCATAATAGCAATTTCGACCACAGCTGCATGGAGCTGGTTTTCATCACGTTGTGGGGCTGTACAACCTTCCAGATAGCTGACATAAGCACCTTCATCGGCAACAATTAATGTCCGTTCAAACTGGCCGGTATTTCCTTGGTTGATTCGGAAATAAGTTGATAATTCTACCGGACAGCGTACGCCTTTGGGAATATAGGCAAATGAACCATCGGAAAAAACGGCGGCATTTAGCGCGGCATAAAAGTTGTCGCCATAAGGAACTACCGAACCCAGATATTTTCTTATTAGATGCGGATAATTTTTAATGGCATCGCTGATACTGCAAAAAATAATACCTCTTTCTTCCAATGCTTCTCTAAAGCTGGTGTGCACTGATGTACTGTCAAATACCACATCAACGGCTACGCCCGAAAGCACTTTTTGTTCTTCCAGCGGTACTCCCAATTTATTGAAAGTCTCCAATAATTCTGGGTCAACTTCGTCTAAGCTGTTGTATTTGGGTAAATTTTTTGGGGCAGCATAATAACTTATTGCCTGAAAATCTGGTTTTGTGTATTTTAGGTGAGCCCAATTGGGTTCTTCCATTTCCAGCCATTTGCGATAAGCTTTGAGCCTGAATTCAGTCATAAACTCAGGTTCTCCTTTTTTCTCAGAGATGGCTCTAACTATGTCTTCGTTTAGTCCAGCCGGAAAGACATCGGTTTCTATATCGGTTATAAATCCTGCCTCATATTCCTTATCCGAAAGACCGTCTATTATTTTGTCGTCATCACTTTTCATAATTCCTTAAATTGAATTAGATTTGTATTTTATTTATATCAATAAATATTTTTGTATTAATTTAGATTAAATCTAAATTAAGTGCAAAAATAACAAATTATTTAATATTTAAGCAAATTTCAAGCATCTTTAAAAATTGATTAACAATGGCAGAGAAAAAGATATTAACCCCTTTATCTAAATTAGGTGAATTTGGTCTGATAGAGCGTATTAAGAGTAAAATAAAGATAGGAAATGAGACGACTATTTATGGTATAGGAGATGATACGGCTGTTCTTAAACATAATGCTGTGGAGCAAGTTTTGGTAACGACCGATATGCTGACCGAAAATGTACATTTTAATTTGAGTTATACACCTTTAAAACATCTTGGTTTTAAGTCTGTTGTTGTAAATTTATCGGATATTTATGCTATGAATGGTAAGCCGGAGCAAATAACTGTAGCTTTGGCTGTATCTAATCGTTTTCCGGTAGAAGCTATTGACGAATTATATGAAGGCATACTTTTGGCTTGCGAAAATTATGGAGTTGATTTAGTGGGAGGTGATACGACTAGCTCACAAAGTGGTTTGGTGATTAGTATTACTGCTATTGGTTATGCTAAAGCGGAAGATATTGTCTATCGACATACTGCGCAGCAGAACGATTTGATAGTTGTTAGTGGTGATTTGGGAGGTGCTTATATGGGCTTGCAACTTTTAGAGCGGGAAAAGGAAATTTTTAAGGCAAATCCGGGAATTCAGCCGGATTTGAGTGGTAATGATTATGTATTACGTCGTCAATTGCATCCTATTGCCCGGCATGATGTGATTGAGCAATTGAGTAGTCTGGGATTAAAGCCAACTTCCATGATTGATATTTCTGATGGTTTATCGTCTGAGGTGCTTCATCTAAGTATAAAATCGGGTTTAGGCTGCCGTTTGATTGAAAGTAAGATTCCCATAGCCCCGGAAACCGAAGAAATGGCGCGTGAATTAAACCTTGACCCAACGGTTTGTGCTTTGAGTGGAGGAGAGGATTACGAATTATTGTTTACCATTTCTCCCTCGGATATGGATAAAGTACGCAATCACCCTGATTTTACCGTAATTGGTAATATGACCGATGCTTTGGAAGAGTATAAGTTAATTTCCCGCGATGGAACGGCTGTTGCACTTAATTCGCAGGGCTGGAATGCCTTTTTGAATAAATAATAATAGTGTTAATATTTATCACATAGCTAGCATGGTATGATAGAATTCTGACAGGGTTTTGGATCCTGTCAGAGTAGGTGTTAGTGCTTTTTATACCGGACTCATTTATTTGTTTGAATTATTTTTTATCTCCAAATTCTCCATTATAGCATCAAAATCATCGGGTTTAGCGATGATTTTTTTGTTTTTATCGAGGAGGAATATTTTGGGAGTGTAAAGGATGTTGTATTTATCAATCAAACTATCATTAAAAGCATTTGTATCAATAAAATTGAGCCATTTGATTTTATTTTCGAGCAGGAAGTTTGTCCAGTCGGTTTTTGACTCGTCGATGGAGACTGCAAAAATTCCTGTATTTGTGGCTTTTATATTTGGATAGACTTCTGTTAGTTGGGTTAGAAGGTGCGTACAGTGTGAGCAAGTGGTACGCCAGAAAATAAGCAGGGTTTTATCGGCAGGGGTATCTTTAATGTAAACTGGAGTTTTATCTACGCCAAAGAAGGCTTGATCGGGAATAGTTTTGCCTATTTGTAGTTTACTTATATTTTTGGCTGAACTAGCTAATTCGTTGGAATGACTGTATTTAATCTTATTTTGTTTGATGTATTGATTCAGCCACGATAGAGCTTCACTTTTATCAGTCATGCCGAAATAATTTTGTAAATAGTTGATTATAAGGTATTTGTTTGGGAATATAGTACTCTTGAGAAGCTTTTGTGAAATATCTATAATCTTTTTCTGTTTTGATTTGGCTAATAAATTGTAGTATAGTATATTTAGACGATAATTTAAAAAAGGGGTATGTAATAAAAATGTGGAGTTCAGAATTTTTGGCTCGCTAAGCATTTGAAGAAACACTCTATTTTTAAAAGTAGGATATAGTTTGTTGTCGTAAGCTTCTAATAATGGAGTAGGGTATGAAAGGCAATTTATAATATCTTTTACCTTCTGAAATTTAGTTTCTTTTGCCAGTTTGCTAACCGATGCTACAAAATTATTATCGGCTGTTTCTACTAATTTATAGACTACCGAATCGGCGAGCTTTTGGGTGGCAGCATTGGTTTGAATGTATTGTATAAGCATTTTATATTGCCCTCTGAGTTTATTAAATGCATAGTAGTCTTCATTTTTTGCTGAGTTTTGAAATTTCATATCAGAAAATGGGCGAATTTTACTTGTACTGAATTTTATTGTTGTGCCGGAGTATATGAAATCCAGTTGAATATCTAAAGTGGCTTGTAATGTTAGTATTCCATGGGTAATGGAGCTATCTGCTTTAAACGTAAAAGTTCCTTTTTCGTCAGAAACCGTTTGACCAATAAGATAGTTAGCCATTCCATTATAGGCATATATTTCAATAGCTTGCTTTTTTAGGCCTTTTATTTGCCCTCTGAAAATTTGTGCGTTCAGAAGGGAGCTAAGAGCCAAAATTACAATAAATAATGTGCTTTTTTTCATATTAAATTAAACTTTTAAATAGTAATTTGAAATTATTAAATGTAGGATGGTTTCTAAAATTAATGGGAAAAATAATACTATATGTTTCTGTAATTCTTTCTTTTTCTCGGTCTTCTTCCTTTTTGTATTCAATTTTAATTTTTAAAGCATATATTTTATTCAATAAATTTATTCTCTCCTTGATAAAAATAATACGTTCTGCGTTTATTTTCTGCTTCTCCATCCAATTATATAAATAAACTAATTGATTTGTATAACGATAAAAATTTTCATTTTCCTTTTTTAGCTTAATTTTGAGCCTGATTACTTCATTGCTTTGTGCTTTTCCCATGAATGCATCTATTAAGGAGAAAAGGAGTAAGGGGGGAATACTTAGTTGCTTATCTTCTATAATTATTCTGTTTGTAAATTTGTCAAGCTGGTATTTTTGTTCAAAAAGAGATAAGTAAATATTGATACAGGATAATTCTTGGTTTATAGGAATAAAATTATAATTACTATTTACAATTAGATTTCTAAGCAATAAGGTGAAGTCTGTTAGATAGTTATCTGCTTTTGCCGTTTTTCTCTTTAGCAAGAGTTGCCGGACTGTTTCTACTGAGTGATAGAAAAACATTGGGTTTATCTGTGTTTTTAAGGCTTTATGCTGTAGAAGCATAAATTTTTCTTTTTCTTTGGCTCTTTTCTGTATTACGGATGCCGATAATTTTGCTACTCCAAAGATAAGAGAAATGAAAAGAACAAGATATATAATTTTGCTAAGAGTAGATTCTTTAACGGGTGGTTTTTGTATTATTTTAAGGAAGAATAATTGTTTTTTCTTTCTATTCTTACCGCTGAAGAAATAAAGGTAGTGTACGCCAGACTTCAAATTACCGATTTTTAGCGGCGATTGTATCAAAAGACTCTCTTCAATGCTGTCAATTTGATAACTAAAGTAGGCCTTTGAGTTTTCACTATAAGCAATGGCTTTAAAATATATTTTTAATTTTTTATTTGCATCTAAGTAAATATCTGCTTTGGAGCTTGTTCTAATAGAGGAAATAACCAAGCTGTCAATAATTATTTTGCTGTCTTCTTTGGGGGAAGCAATGCTTTGCGTATTAAATTTCACTAAACCTTTATTCGTAGCTAAGTACATAAATTTATTCTGTGAAATTATATCTCTAATATTATTCGTTGGTAAGGCATTTTTAATGGTGTAATTAGTTATTTTAAGATGGCCATTGACTCCAAAAATAATTTTATTTAATCCATTTTTGTTAGCTGTCCATAGGATCCCATTTTTATCCATGCAGATTTTATTGATAAAATTGTCACTCAGTCCATTGGCTCTGGAGATTTGTTTAATTTTAGCTCCTTTTATAAGAGTCAGCCCTTTACCACGTACAGCTATAAAGCATATGCTATCTTTTATTTTTATGTCCTGAATGCGAGTTCTTAAATAATTGGCTTTATCTCCCCAATAGATAAACTTATTCTGCTGATAACGGTATAATCCTTCACTGGTACCTATCCAATAATCGTTTTCAGAAAAAAAGGCGATACATGTAGGTCTGATATTTTTATTTTTAAAGTTTAAATCTTTTGTCTCGTTTGTTTTGGGATTGTATATCTGGATATGGTCATAAAGTAACAAAAACATTCTGCCCTCCGGAGAAAAGGCAATATTTATTCCACTGATTTTTTTTTGTTCGATGATTGAACCATTATTATCAAATTTGAAAAAATCTTTGCCTATTGCATATATATATGGTTGATGAATTGTGATATTTTTAAAATTACTTAGTTCATTATTGTTTTTATATAATTCTGAGAAAGAATTATCTATTGGATTAAATCTCCATATACTTTTATCAGCGTTGAGTGTATAGATAAAATTATTATTTTTTGTTAATCCTACGACATTAAAATCTTTGAAATAATCAGGTGAAAAGATTTCAAAATCAAGATTATCTAAAAAATAGAGTGAATGCCCTAAACTGGCAATCCACAGGTTTTTGTCTTTATCTAAAAATATTTTACTTATTCCTTGTTTCTTGAAAATATTGATTACTTTACCTTGTAATGATAGATTAGTGAATATTTTAATTCCATCATACATAAAGGAAATCCAAAGTCTTTTATTTTGATCTTCTTGTATATCTGTAATTTCGTTTTTGAATTTTTTGCTACTGATGATTTGTTTTTTCCGCAAGTGAAATACTGTATTTTTAAGTGAAATAAATAAATCTCCGTTAGAAGCTCTGAAAATTCTTTTTTTAATATAATTGTCTGAAAATTCATTCTTTAACGGAAGAGTAATAACACTATCCTCTGGAAAGAGTTTTTTATTTAATTGTTTATTTCTGTACGAATAAAAATCAATGAAAAGATGCTGTTTAAAAGAATGAATAAGTAATTTCCTTGTTCTCTCAAAAGTTTCTTTAATTGGTTTTATTGTTTTGAATTTTATTATTTGATATATTCCACCAATATTTTTATTAAGGTAAATATTATCCAGAGTATCAATATATATATTATCAATAATCCCTGGATAAATAAGTTCTCTAAGCTTAAGATTTATGGCAAAACTATGTATTTTGCCTTTTTCTATTACGCTGAGTTCGCCTTTATTAGATACTGCCCAAATTCTGTTTTTATAATCTTTATATAGCCTTATAATTGAATTAGAGCATAATCCATTTTCTGTTGTATAGTTTTTAAATACAAGACCATTATAGGAAAATATACCATAAGGAGTAGCAAACCACATTATTCCATCTTTGTCTTGAACAATATCAAAAACTTCATCACTCAGAAATCCCATACGTTCATCTAATTGCCTGAACGAAAAATTTTGAGCATGTGCGATTTGTACTATAAATAATAGTATGAATGTGATTTTTTTCAATATTAATTTGCTTTTGCGGCCAGATACAAATATAAATGTTTAATTTTGAAAATCATATTTCTATCAGAAATTTTTTTGATAATATACAAATATATTATATCCTGCTTCTTTTGTTATTTTCTAATTATTCAATATTCTAAGGGATTTATCCTTGTTTATATCTGACCGTTTTCAATAAGAATAATTATTTCTTCAATCATGGCATCATCGCTGTCTGGTTTGTATTCCGATTTCAGGTCATCGCCAAATATACGGGCAATGGATTGCCAGAATGTAGCCGAAAATGAACCTTTTAGTTCTTTTAGAAGAGAGTAGGTAGTTTTACCAGTTTGGCGGTCAACGAGTTTTAATAAAATCCGTCCTTGTAAAATGGTCAGCTTGACTAATTGACCTTCAAATTCATTCCGGAGAATTTTTTCTTGTTTTTTAATGAAATGTTTTCGTTCTGTTGGATTATGTATAGTATCTAATTGTGATTCAATAAGATTAAGGTGGTGTTGAATGATTAGTGAATAGGGATATACTTTCTTTACATAGCGGATTAAACGGGTGTAGTGTCGGCGTTGGCGATTACTTTTAAATACGCGGGGCGGCAGGATAATAATTTCGTGAAAATAGATGTGCATAACGGTATCGCCATTAATAACTTTCCCAAAAATGATATGACCTGTGTTAATGGCATTAATTTTTTCGAGAAGGAGACTATCATTTTTTTCGATTTGGAGCGTATCTATTCTCACACTTTGCTGTGCTAATGTACAAAGCGACATTTGGATCAGGAAGAGGCTTATGATTAATGGCTTCATAACTTACAAATTTAAAACGAAAATTTGTAATAAATTGTATTCTGAAAGTTAAAAATTTGAGATTAAAAGTTAAATTTTTTTTTTAATTACCTTAGATAATTTTTCCTGTTTAAAAACTCTAACAGGGTTAGAATCCCTGTCAGAGTTAGAGTTTGCTGATTTTCTTATTTAAAAATCATGATTTTGTTTTCGCCTGTTGATTTGGCATAAGCCCTAAACATCCCTGTTGTATTGAAAGGCATGGCTATATTCCCGTTTTTGTCCACGGCTATTAAACCTCCTGAAGCTTTGATAGGTTCTAATTCTTTGTGAATAATATTATTAGCGGCTTGTTTGAGATTGTTATGTGCATACTTCATACGGGCAGAGACATCTACGGCTACTGTGTAGCGCATAAAATATTCGCCGTGTCCGGTACAGGAAACTGCGCAAGAGGCATTATCGGCGTAGGTTCCTGCCCCAATTATCGGCGAGTCACCCACTCTCCCATACATTTTGTTAGTCATCCCGCCGGTAGAAGTTCCGGCAGCCAGATTACCTGCTCTATCAAGAACAACGCAACCAACAGTTCCATGTTTTTCAATTTTACCACGTAGTTTTTGTAGGCTTTCCCAACGTTTTTTGGTGAAAAAATAGGAACTATCAACCATTTCAAGTCCGTTTTCACGGGCAAATTGTAAGGCTCCTTCTTTTATTAATAAAACGTGTGGTGATTTTTCCATCACTAAACGTGCGGCTGTAATCGGGTTTTTTATTCCGTTTACAGAAGCTACTGCGCCTGCATTATGTGTTTTTCCATCCATGATAGAGGCATCCATTTCGTTTTTTCCATCGGCAGTAAATACACTCCCTTTCCCAGCATTGAACAGTGGGCTGTCTTCCAATATATTAATTACGTGTTGTATGACCGAAACGGCTGAAGAATCTTTTTTTAGTAGGTCAATACCTAAATTAAGAGCTTCTTGTAGTTTAGCCCGGTAAAGTTTTTCTTTTTCGGGTGTTATACGGTTCGGGGTAATATTCCCGGCACCACCGTGAATAACAATGACGTAATCTGGTCTTTTAACAATGTTTTGTTTTGGGTTTTGCTTCTGATTTGTGCAGGCAGTGAGTAAAATTCCAAATCCGAAGATTAATAAATAAAATTTTTTCATTATTCTGAGTTTTTAGAACAAGCCGAATAATTCAGCATCAATTTTGTCTATTACATAACTTAAATCGTGTTTGTTGGTGCTAAAATCAAGGTTATCAACATCAATAATAAGTAATTTACCCAGTGTGTAGCTTTTAATCCATGTTTCGTATCGTTCATTTAATTTGGTGAGATAATCTATACGAATCGTATTTTCGTAATCACGTCCTCGTTTTTGTATCTGACTAACCAATTTGGAAACAGAGGCTTTAAGGTATATTAAAAGGTCAGGAGGCTGAATTAATTGACTCATAAGCGAGAATAGAGAATAATAATTATCATAATCGCGACTTTCCATTAAGCCCATATCATGTAAATTAGGGGCAAAAATGTAGGCATCTTCGTAAATCGTACGGTCTTGAATGACGATGTCTCCCGACTTGCGAATATCCAAAACTTGCTTAAAACGGCTATTCAAGAAATAGACCTGAAGATTAAATGACCATCGTTTCATGTCTTTGTAAAAATCATCAAGATACGGATTCTCTGCTACATCTTCGTAGCAAGGTTGCCAATCGTAGTGTTTAGCTAAAAGCGTTGTTAATGTTGTCTTTCCACTGCCTATATTGCCGGCAATTGCAATGTGTTTTGCTTGCATATTTATTTTTTGCTCGAAAATAGAACTATTTCGCTTTTCTGCCTAATTTAATTGAAAATTTTTCTGATAGAAGAATTATGTTAGTTAAAATAAAATTTGGTAATAAAAGTGGGTGAGATGGAAAAATGAAATTCACTTTTATTAATTATATTTTGCCACTTAAAGGCTTCTTTTTACATTCGCGTTAAATTTATTCTAAAAGTGATGTACAACTCAATAAAAGTAGATGACGGTGTTTTTTGGTTAGGTGTAAACGACCGAAAAACGCATTTGTTTGAAAATATGTGGCCGCTAGATAATGGTATTTCGTATAATTCGTATGTGATTCTGGACGAAAAAGTGGCATTGATAGATACCGTAGAGCGAAGTAAAATAGATGAATATATGAAACGCCTGCATGATGCAATAGGCGAGCGTAAAATTGATTATCTGATTATTAATCATATGGAGCCTGATCATTCTGGAGGAATTTCTGAAATCTTGAAAGAGAATCCTGATGTGAAAATAGTGGGTAATAAAATGACTTTTGTTCTCTTACGTGGGTTTTATGGTATTGATACCAACCAGTTTATTGTTAGTGATGGAGATTCAATAGATTTAGGTAGTCGGAAGTTGCAGTTTTATATGACTCCGTGGCTACACTGGCCGGAAACTATGATGACTTATGATGAGAAGACAAAGATTTTATTTTCGGGTGATGCTTTTGGGAGTTTTGGAACTTTAAACGGCGGTATTTTTGACGATGAACTAAATCTGGATTTTTATATAGGCGAGATGCGGCGCTATTACTCAAATATTATAGCAAAATATTCTAAAATGGTGGTTAAGGCAATGGCCAAATTATCTAAATTAGAATTAAATTATATTGCTTCTACTCATGGACCTATCTGGCGTTCGAGTGTAGATTGGGTTTTACAACTGTACAAAGACTGGTCAACTTATAAAGCCGAAAAAGGTGTTTTGATTGTTTTTGGTTCTATGTATGGTAATACCGAGCAAATGGCCGATGTAACCGCGCGTCGTTTAGCCGAACGAGGGATTAAAAATATCAAAATTTATGATGCTTCGCGCCGTCATTTATCCTTTATTTTGCGCGATGTATGGCTTTACCGGGGTCTTTTGCTGGGAAGTAGTGCCTATAATGGAGGGATTTTCCCGCCTATTGAGAATGTTCTTCGGAAATTAGAGGAGTCGGAGTTAAAAGATAGGGTTTTTGGTACATTTGGTTCTTCGGGTTGGAATAAAGCCGGTGTTAGAGGGTTAAATAAATGGGCCGAAAAAATTGGTTGGGAATTGATTGCCAAATCTCCGGAAACCCGTGGAGCTCC
>CAYQXT010000013.1:0-20349 GCA_964421365.1 uncultured Bacteroidaceae bacterium | reverse complement strand
TATCCTTTTTGTTGGCAGCCGACAAGATAATTTCCTTAATATTGGCACGCTTTGCCGCTAGAATTTTCTCTTTAATTCCGCCAACCGGCAATACCTTGCCGCGTAGAGTAATTTCGCCGGTCATGGCAATTTGCTTGCGCACCTTACGTTGCGTAAGTGCCGAAGCAATAGAGGTTAGCATAGTAACGCCAGCCGATGGCCCGTCTTTGGGGATGGCACCTTCCGGCACATGAACATGGATATTATAGTTTTCAAACATTCGGTCATCAATGGCCAATTTCTCGGCATGAGATTTCAGAAATTCCAGTGCAAGCACAGCCGATTCTTTCATCACATTTCCCAGATTTCCGGTCAGGGTCAGCTTGCCATTTCCTTTGCTCAGACTTGTTTCAACATACAGAATTTCACCACCCACAGCTGTCCATGCCAGTCCGGTAACTACACCTGCTACTTCATCCTCATGATATTTGTCTTTTATATATTCTGGTGGGCCTAATATTTTGCGAATATCTTCAAGGTTTAATTTAGGTTCAAATTTCTCATTAAATCCTATTTTTTTAGCAATATTACGCACTACTTTTGCTATTTTCTTATCTAATTCACGCACTCCACTTTCACGCGAATATCCTTCTACAATACTTTCTATCACTGCCTTCGGAAACTGCACTTTCGATTTGTTTACCCCATGAATTTCCAATTGCTTCGGTATCAAATGACGTCTGGCAATCTGCACTTTTTCATCCAAAATATAACCCGTAACATTAATCATCTCCATACGGTCGCGCAAAGCCGGTTTTATATCACTAATAGTATTGGCTGTGGCTATAAATAATACTTTCGACAAATCATACTCTATTTCGAGATAATTATCGTAAAATGAATTATTTTGCTCAGGGTCAAGTACTTCTAATAATGCGAACGAAGGGTCGCCTCTAAAATCATTACCAATTTTATCTATTTCGTCTAAAATAAACACTGGATTAGATGATTTAGCTTTTTTAAGATTTTGAATAATCCGTCCTGGCATCGCTCCGATGTAGGTTTTCCGGTGGCCACGAATCTCTGCCTCATCGTGTAAACCGCCCAGTGACATACGCGCATATTTACGGTCAAGCGCTGCAGCAATACTTTTGCCCAGCGAAGTTTTGCCCACCCCGGGAGGGCCAAAAAGACATAAAATAGGAGATTTTAAATCGCCTTTTAGTTTCAGCACTGCCAGATGTTCCAAAATACGTTCTTTCACTTTTTCCAAACCAAAATGGTCTCTGTTTAGAATATTTTCAGCTCTGGGCAAGTCAAAATTATCTTTGGTATATTCGTTCCAAGGCAAGTCAATCATCGTATGCAGATAATTAACTTGATTCGAATAATCGGGTGAGGCCGGATTCATACGTTCTAATTTAGACAGTTCTTTTTCAAAAACTTCCGCCACATCCTTGCTCCACTTCTTGTCCTTAGATTTTCTTTTCAGCTCATTCATTTCCATTTCCACAGGGCTTATACCTAACTCATCCTGAATGGTTTTCATTTGCTGATTGAGGAAAAATTCGCGTTGTTGATCCTCCATCTGATTTTTTACCTTCGATTGAATATCCTGCTTTACTTTCAGCTCCTGAATATGGCGGATAAGATGTTCCATGAGTTTTATTGCCCGCCCTTTGAGTTCGTTGTTTTCTAGTAATTTTTGTTTTTCAGCGCCCGAAACATTCGCGTTTGCAGCCACATAATTAATTAAGAAAACAGGTGCTTCGATATTTTTTAGCGAGAAACCGGCTTCTTCTGGTATTTCTGGCGAAAGCTTAATTATATCAACCGAAAAATCTTTTATACTCGCCACAATGGCGTCAAACTCTTCGTCAGAATTTTTATCCGGTATATTTTCTGGCAGAGCTTTTACTTTTGCTTTGAAATAAGGCTCTGATTGGGTAAATTCCTCAATCTCTAACCTCGAGCGGCCATGAATAATAACTGTTGTATTTTTGTCTGGGAATTCTAGAATTTTAATAATTTTAGCGGAAGTTCCGATTTTGTTCAAATCCTCTTCTTTCGGGTCGTCAACATTCATATCTATCTGCGAAACGGCAGCTATTATCTGGTTGTTTTCGTAAGCTTCTTTCAGTAATTGCAGTGATTTGGAGCGGCCTACAGCTATCGGAATCACTACGCCCGGAAAGAGCACCGTATTACGTAACGACAATACAGGAATCTCTCCATCCAGACTTTCCGGTTTTTCGAGTTCTATATCTTCGTCAGCAAATAGGGGTAAAAATGAGTTGTTATTCATAGCTTTTGATAATAATGACATATTTTTTGTTTCTTTATCGACAATTTGTCAGTTACTGTTTAATTTCCCTTCTTTTCAGAAGCTACCAAAGTATTTAATTCGGCTATTAGCCTTCATGCTATCTACAATATAGCCCTTAGAAAGGTTTTTAGCATTCTAAAAATCATTAGCTCTAAACAAGCCTAATGCCAAAGCGAAACTTTGACAAAATTGCAGTAATTCTTTTATTTTTTAAAATATTATTTTTTAGAGCGCACGAGCGGGTTATTGCTTCAATCCCTTGCGCAACCGCACTACATAGCGAGGGTTTAGCTTCAATGTAATTAAGTTAAGCTTGGCCGAAAGGTTTATAAGTGCCTGCCGGCACGTTGGAAAGTTGTGTGTAAGTGTAGGCTCGACTTCCCAAGAAATATACAAATAAATATGGCAGAGTGCTTAACTGATTTTTAGAGAATAAATTATCTTTAGCAACAAACAGAATTTACAATTAATAATCAATAATTTACCATTGATTATCAGGCAGGTATTCTAAGTGTATTAATAAACGATTCTAAAGATTTAAAACTATAGCCCAAAGAAGAATAATAATCGAGAATTCTGGGAAGAACATATTTTAAATGTTTTGTAGCCTTATAATTATCATGAAAAACGATAATTGAACCCTGAATCGCATTTTTCAAAACATTGTTCAGACAAGTTTCAGACGAAATTCCTGTATCGAAATCACGACTTAAGATATCCCAAAGCACAATTTGAAAGTCGCGCTTTATCTGCCGCAAAGCATTAAAACTCAACTTTCCATAGGGAGGACGGAAATAAATACTATCAATGTATTGATTGGCCAATGCTATATTTTGCAAATAGTTAGTATTGTTATTTTTCCAGGAATTTAGATGATTAAAAGTATGATTTCCGACTGCATGCCCATTTTTTAAAATACCTTTAAAAATTTCGGGAAATTTTTTCACATTTTCACCCACGCAGAAAAAAGTGGCTTTAGCCTGATATTTATTTAATTCTGACAAAATCCACTGTGTGTTGTCGGGGATTGGCCCATCATCAAAGGTAAGGAAAAACTCTTTCCGGTCAGTTGGCACACTCCAGATAATATTTTTAAAGCTGCCGCTAAGTAATTTAGGGGTTTTTATAAATGCATTCATTCCCAGTAGAATAAAACGCTGTCGGGTTTTTTAGACCCGACAGAATTATAATTTATTGATATACAATTTTTTTCTAAACGCTAAAACGCTTAGCTAAATTGTCAAACTTCGTATTTATTTCTTTAGCAAATTCCTTATCACCCATAGCGTTGGCTATCCGTCGGATTTCATACATAATCGCAATAGCTCTGTCGCGATCATCGCCTACTCGCTTAGCCTTGTCTTTATCTAAGGCTAAATAGAAATTTAATTCATCTACTGAATTATCGGCAAGTGTTCGTATCATGTCTTTAGCCTTATCAAAAGCTCCGGCATGTTGATAGGATTGTGCCATTAATACATTATAATAATTATAGGCAACTAAGCTATTTGGTAGTAATTTAGAACAAAAATCAAGCACTTCAACTGCTTTATTCTTTTTACCCTCGGCTGTTAAACCATTGGCCAAACGAGTAAAAGTATTTCGGATGTTCATCATCATACGCGTGTTGTTCTCATCAAAATACACATTGCTGTCGCGCAATTCATTAAAGCGGAATTTATGCATAAGGTTTTCGTACATAATGTTTGTCGCCACGCGTCCGGCTTGTCCACGCGGGCTAGCTGTTTTTATAGGAACAACTCGATAAGCCAAGCCTTCTAATTGAAAATAATTTTCCAATCCCAGATAATTATTGGGCCCAACGGTAAGGGCAAAATAAATAGGACGTTTCCAGTTATTCGTAGCTAAAAGGTCGAGCACCATTAAATCGGCTTTACGAAGAACTGTTCTGTTCACTCGCCATTTTATATCCGTAATTTTATCGCTGTCTTTTGCTTCTACTACATGATTGGCCAGAACGACATTTTTATTTACTGGGAGAACAAAATTACGGGTAGGTAAAAAATTGTGCATTTTATTATCCTGTAATCGTACCTTTGTATCCTTAGAATTATCTCCAATGAATTTAATTACACTGGCTAATGGTGCTGCTTCTTGCGAAATTTGCGCTACCATCTCATCCATTTGAGATTTCAGAGCTTTGAAAGCGCTGTTATCAATATTTAATGTTTGGGTGTATTTTGTCAGTTTAGTCATTAATCCGGCAATAATATCTGGAGTAAAAGCTGGCTTTACTGTGTTCAATTTGGCAAAATCCTTTGCTTGCTTTTGCGGGAAATTCGATTTTTCCAACAAATTAACAAAATGCTGATATATAGACTGATATCGGTTTTGATATTTTTGCTTATTTACTTTATATTTTTCACCAATGAAAACGTTATTTTGCTTAAAATAATAAACGGCATCTCTGCTACCTCGTTCTGTCTGATCTGCATTAAGTGAAAACGGTATCGGTGTAGATTCATAAGCCTTATGCCGCATCTGGTCGATATACCAATCTGTATTTAGGTAGCTTAGATTAATTACCCGCACATCTCTGCGAATGCCCTCTACTTCCTGCGCATACCAGAGTGGAAAAGTATCGTTATCTCCGTTGGTAAACAGAATGGCATTGGGTGCACAAGAATTGAGGTAATTATAGGCAAAATCGCGTGCTGTAGTCCTTCCCGAACGGTCGTGGTCGTTCCAGTTTTGTTGTGCCATCACGCCTGGAACTGCAATTAGCAATACAAGGCTCACAATTACTGCGCTTACCGTTGTGTTGGATATTTTTTTCAACCATTCTATAATCATCAATACGCCTAAGCCAATGTACATGGCAAAAGCATAGAACGAGCCAGCATAAGCATAATCTCGTTCACGAGGTTGATATGGCGGCTGATTTAGGTACAGAATAATGGCCAATCCGGTCATGAAAAACAATAAGAGAATCACCCAAAAATCCCGCTGATTTTTCACAAACATATAATACATTCCGATTAATCCTAAAAGTAGGGGAAGCATATAATATTTATTTCGGGCTTTATTATTTTTCAAAGGTTTGGGTAGCAAATCCTGGTTTCCTAATCGGGCATTATCCAAAATAGGAATTCCACTAATCCAGTTTCCATGTTGAATTTCGCCATGTCCCTGTATATCATTTTGGCGGCCGGAAAAATTCCAAAGAAAATACCGAACGTACATATAACCAATTTGATAACGGAGAAAAAAGAGCAAATTCTGGCCAAAAGTAGGTGTTTTTAGTGGCTTATTATGGTCAAAAACAATGTTTCCGTAATTATCTCTTACTGCTGAGCCGTCTGCTTTTTTACGGGGTTGATATAAATCTGCCTCATTTAAGCCTGCCCATTTGATATAACCTTTTATGTGTGGCGGACTACTCTGGTCGCTGTACATACGTGGAAATACTGTTTCTGTACTGGGATCGAAAATACGGGTTACTTTATGCTCTGCGATTTCATATTTGCCATTTTTCTGAATATAAACAGGCTTTCCTTCCCCATACTTGGTTATTCGTGAGTTAAAATATTGACCATAAGCTAATGGGTGGTCTCCATATTGCTCTCTATCCAGATAAGAAACCAAACTGAAAACATTTTCTGGGTCGTTTTGATCCATTGGCGTATCTGCAGATGAACGGATAATTACCATAGCATAAGAAGAATAACCAATAACTAATACGGTAAAGGCTACCATAATGGTATTAAAAAGTGGTTTTTGTTTCTTATGCGAATACCAAATTCCCCAAACAATGAAACCGACTAATAAAATGAGATAAACCATAGTTCCCGTATTATAAGGCAAGCCAAAACTATTGGTGAAAATTAGTTCAAAGGTTTGCGCCAAAGCCGGGATTCCCGGAATAATTACATATTGAACAATGCCAAGCAAGCCGATAGCAATAACGCTGGTGTAGATTATCCCTTTTACCGTTACCGGATATTTGCGGAAATAATAGATAAAGACAATCGCCGGAATGGCCAATAAGTTCAATAGGTGAACACCTATGGATAAGCCCATCATATAGGCAATAAAAATCAGCCAGCGCGAACTGCCTTTTTGGTCGGCTACATTCTCCCATTTTAGGATAGCCCAAAAAACAAGAGAGGTGAATAAGGCCGAGGAGGCATAAACTTCTCCTTCTACTGCCGAAAACCAAAAGCTATCGGTAAACGTATAGGCCAGAGCACCAACGGCGCCAGCACCCATAATGGCAATAATATTTCCCAGTTGGTAATCATCGTCAGATTTGATGATTATTTTTTTTGCAATATGAGTAATACTCCAAAAGAGGAATAATATGGTAAAAGCTGAAGCCATAGCTGACAATATATTTATTGTAATAGCCACCTTGGTAACATCACCAAAAGCAAAAAGGGTGAAAATCCGACCGAACATCATAAAGAAAGGGGCTCCGGGCGGATGCCCAACTTCTAACTTCCATGCGGAAGTGATAAACTCGCCGCAATCCCAAAAACTGGCAGTAGATTCTATGGTAGAGATGTAAGTAAATGCTGCAATGGCAAAAACTATCCAGCCTACCGTGAGGTTCGCTTTTTTGTAGAGCTTCATGTATTTATTATTTATTTTGTTGATATTATAAACTAAATATACGGAGCGAAAGTAAGAATATTTTTTTAACTTTTGAATTCCTTTTTTTTAAAAGTGTTAAAATTAATTACGAATTCACTTTTCATTCATCACTTATCACTCATTTTCTCCATTCCTGTGGATTTTGTCGCCATTTTTCTAAGCTTTTAAAATCTGTATCGCTAATGTATTCGCTGGCTTTGGCTGCCTCTAAAAGGCTGTCGAAATGGCTTAGAGTGTTTAATTTACATTTATATTTTGCAAAATTTTCATCAGCTACTTTAAGTCCATAAGTAAAAATAGCTAACATGCCCAAAACCTCTAAGTCTGCCTGTTGTAATGCTTCTACTGCTGCCAAGCTGCTTCCGCCGGTTGAAACCAAATCTTCAATCACTACTACTTTTTGTCCTTTTTCGTAGAAGCCTTCGATTTGATTGCCTAAACCATGCTTTTTGGCTCCCGAACGAATGTAAATCATCGGTAAATCCATTTTATCAGCAATTAGTGCTGCCAGAGCTATTCCGCCGGTGGCCACTCCGGCAATGACATCTGCTTGGCCATATAATTCGTTAATATTGTTCACAAAAAGATTGCGAATTTTGCTGCGTAGCCACGGATGCGACAATGTCTGTCGGTTGTCGCAATAAATAGGCGATTGTAAACCCGAAGCCCAAGTAAAAGGTTTTGCAGGACTAAGTTTTATTGCATAAATTTGTAATAAATCAGACGCTAGTTCTTTACTTAAATTATTCATCATGCTGGATACTAAAATTTTTTTCGAGGATAAAATTATATATTTTCTTTCGGATTTAGTTTATTTTTCTGAAATAGTTCATTTTAAACAGATAGAACTTTTTGAAAATAAGGATTTAGAGTTTTATTTTTCTACCGAAGTACCCAAAGCCGATAAGCTGGTCTTTTTTTGCAAAGAAAAAGCCACTTTGGAACGAATTCTAAGCGATTTTTTTGTTGTTCTTGAAGCCGCAGGCGGTTTGGTAAAGAACAACAAGAATGAATATCTGATTATTGAGCGTTTCGGTAAGTGGGATTTGCCCAAAGGAAAATTAGAGGAAAATGAAACACCTGAAGAGGCTGCTTTACGCGAAGTGGAAGAAGAAACTGCTGTTGGCGGATTAAAAATAGTAAGAAAGATTGCTGATACTTATCATATCTATTTCCGCAACTACAAAGCGCACCTGAAAAAGACCTATTGGTTTGCCATGACTACCGATTCTGATATTATGCCCCAGCCGCAAACCGAAGAGGCTATCATTAAAGCCATTTGGTTGCCCGAAGACCGAATGAATGAGGTTTGCGAAAACACTTTTTTGTCTATTAAAGAGGTGGTGAAGAATTGTTATAAATTGTAATATATTGTTATATTCCAGTTATATAGTAGTTCGGTCTAAAAAACCGGTCGGACGGATAGATTTATTAAAACTATAAAAATAGACAACTCATTTACAATTGATTAATGAAGCCGTTCGACCGATTTCGATGCGAATTCACCTTTTTATGCTGGACTCATATATTGTTACAAGTGCTTGTGTATTTACGATTTTGCAACTATATAACAACTTCATAGTTATTTATAACCATTTGTTTTACATCGTTCCAATAAAAAAAGACCTTGCCAGAAAAATTGTACGGAATGAGTTATGGAGCTTCTTATGGCGCTTGCAGGTTTGACGATGCTGCATGGTCTGATTCCTGCGGCCAAAATTCGTATCCCAAATCTCAATAAAAAAAAAGATTAAGGGCTTTTTCTTAACGATTATTATTAAATTTGTCTCCAAAATAGAAGTAGATGCAAAAGATAATACCACTTCTTCTCTTACTCAGCTTTTATACTGCTATTAAGGCGCAGGAATACGATAAGCAATGGCTGCAAGATTATATAGAAGAAATTGCTGAAAACAGCGAAAACGAAGAAGCAGCTGCCAATCTTCAGGAAATGTTGGAAAATTATGTAAATAATCCGCTGGACTTAAATACGGTTACGGCTGATGAATTAAGTATTTTTCCCTTTTTGAGCGACTTTCAGATTAGAAGTATCATAAAATATCGCCATGCACAAGGACGCTTTCTATCTATTTACGAATTGCAGTATGTCTATGGTTTCGACCAGATTAGCGCCAAGAAATTAGCTATTTTCGTTACCGTAGTGGTGAAAGACAGAAAATACAGACCAAGCTTTAAACGCCAAATTTTAGGAGGCAGAAACACTCTATTTCTACGCACCGAGTTCACTACTCAGAATTCTGCAGGCTATTTGCCAATCAGTGATTCCCTTTTGCAAGCCAAGCCCAATTCGAGGTACTTAGGAAGCAAATACAAAGTTTACGTTCGTTATAGCTATCAATATAATCAATCTATAAAGTATGGTTTTACCTTAGAAAAAGACCCGGGAGAAGCCTTCTTTGGGCAATCCCAACCATACGGATTTGATTTTATTTCTGTCCATTTACAAATTAAACAAAAAAGATACATCGACAATTTAATTATTGGTGACTATTCCGCTTTCTTCGGGCAAGGCTTGGTACTTTATTCGGGTTTTGGAAGCGGGAAAAGTGCTTATCCGCTGTTAGTTCGCAAAAGAATATCCGGCTTACGCAAATACTCATCGGTAAACGAAAATCAGTTTTTGCGTGGCATTGGCGCTACTTTGAAATATAAAAAATGGCTACTAAGTCCTTTTGTGTCTTATAATTATGCCGATGCCAACATCCAAGCTACTGATACAATTCAAGATCGACAAATTTATGAGATAAGTTCTTTACAAACAAGTGGTTTACATGCTACGTCTACACAAATTGCAGACAAAAATACGATTGGAATTTTCCTTACGGGGGCTAATCTGAGCTACCGTTTTGCTAACCTGAATTTAGGCGCTACATACTTATATACACATTTCAGTCAGCCACTTAACAAGCAACAGCGTATTTACCAAAGCAACGAATTTTCGGGTCGTCAAGTACAGAATTTCAGCGTGGACTATTACTATCTTTTCAAGCAGCATTTCCATTTTTTTGGCGAGGAAGCTTATAGCTCGAATGGTGGTATTGCGACCCTAAATTCTGTGAAAGCAAAATTAGCTCCGCAAGTCGATTTGGTTATTCTGCATCGCTATTATTCGCCTGAATATTATGCTCTTTATGCCGGTGGATTTGGCGAAGCCTCGCACACTAACAATGAAAACGGTCTTTATTTCGGCACTGAAATTTATCCCTATAAATTCTGGAAAATATCCGCTTATGCCGATTCCTACACTTTTCCGTGGATGCGCTTTGGTGCTTATGCGCCCTCAAAGGGCTACGATTATTTCATTCAAGTAGATAAGCACGTAGCCCACGATTTTGATGTTTATGCTCGCTATAAAACCGAAACAAAACAGAAAAACAGTTCCGATGAAGTCCTCTATCGCCTGACTAATAGCACAAAAAAAAGCTTGCGGTTTAATGCTGCTTATCGTATAAGTCCTAGTTTAGTACTAAAAAGTCGTGCTGAATTTTCGTTTTATCAGATTGGCCAAACACCTCAAGAAAAGGGCTATATTCTCTATCAAGATGTAAATTTAAAATCTCAGCAAATTCCGTTGAGTCTGTCGTTTCGCTTTGCTATTTTCAACACCAGTTTTAATACTCGCATTTATGCTTACGAAAACGACATTCTATACGCCTTTTCTATCCCTGCTTATTTCTATAAAGGCAGCCGGATATATGCTAACCTTAAATATACTATAGTCAAAAATGTGGATATTTGGCTGCGTTGGTCGCAATTTTATTATCCTTACCGACAAGAAATAAGTAGTGGTTTAAATAATATTCAGGGGAATTTTAAAAGTCAGGTAAAAGTGCAGTTGAGAGTGAAATTTTAATTTATTTTAATATTAGGGTGTAGGATTGGGCTTTCCGCTTGTAGGTAGCTCATTTTAGGTTATTTTTTTATTCAGCTAATTTAATTTCGCACAAAGTATTTGTATATCGTTTACTTGTGGATATTTTTTTGAGGGGAGATAGTTATAATATTCATTCTAAAGCAATTGTTTCTGTTCATCGAAAGGTAAATTTTTAATTTTACTGGTGAAATAATATAAATTTTGGAATTTATATTTCTTACCCTTGCTTCCGCCAACTTGATCTTGAAATTCATCTGAGAATAAATATATATATTTAATTTGTTCGGATTTATCGTATGTATGCAAGTCGAATATTTTTTTGTATTTTTTTAAAATATGTCCGCCACTTGGGTATTTTGAGTCCTTCTTTTGTACTAATTCATTTCCAAAATCTACTAAAATCAGATTTTTAGCGCCACTAAAATAAATTTCAGATTTGTTTAGGTCTATGCTTAGTATCGAAATATCCATTCCGTCATACATTTGCATTTCGTTTTCTTCATTAAGAAAGCGCTTAGTTACTTTGTCATTTAGACGATATAAAATTTTATTAGGCATACAAATTTTATCATTATTAATAATCTGGTCTAAAAAGTTATTTTCCATCAGAGTCATAAACGCTCCCGGTACACTATGGTCTTGTATAATCAGCTGAATTCATTATCTATTATTTCTGAATACTAATAAAAACACTGTAAAGTGTAAAATATAGTGCTAACCCAATACTTGCAGTAATTTTAGACAAAAGATATTGTTTGAAATAATTGGATGAAATTGGTAAAATGAAAAAGAGAACACTAATTTATACTTGGTAAAATGAGTTTTTGCGAATGTAGAAAATAATATAAAATTGTGTTTAAAATAGAAATTCCCAATAAAGCTATACTATTTAATAGTTTTATTTTTCGTATTTCTACAGAATTACTTATGTGTAATATGCCAATGTTAATTAAATCATCAATAATTATTTTTGTTTTATGCATAGAGTAGTCAGATATTTAGGAGAATTCGCAAATATATTTTTAGTAATTCTATACTGTAAATATACATAAATATTTTTACTCTTGCTTAGAAATTAAATGTAAAATAATTTTCTTAGAATAAATAAAATTTTAATTTTGGGCTATAATAAAACAGTATTCATTTCTATTTAGTAATATTTATAAACAATAAATATGCCCGAAGAAAGTTTTAGAGACCATTCCGGTCTGATAAGCAAAGAAGGAAAGCGTGTATGGATGTATCCAAAAAAAGTAAAAGGAAAATGGATGAAATACAGAAGCCGACTTTCGTGGTTATTACTAAGTTTCTATTTTATTCTACCTTTAATAAAATTCAGAGGTGAACCTTTTTTTATGTTTAATATAATCGAACGAAAATTTGTTCTTTTCGGTGCCATTTTCTGGCCACAAGACTCTTATTTGTTTTTTCTCGGTATGATAAGTTTGGTTATTTTCATTGTTCTGTTCACCGTTATATTCGGTCGTTTGTGGTGTGGTTGGGCTTGTCCACAAACTATTTTCATGGAAATGGTATTTCGTAAACTCGAATATTTGATAGAAGGCAGTGCCACCGAGCAGCGTAAGCTCAAGTATGCACCTATCTGGTTCCGAAAATTAAGGATAAAGCTCACAAAACATGTTGTTTTCTGGTTAGTAGCACTCTTAATAGGTGTCACTTTTTTTGCATATATTCTTAGTATGGACAGGATTATAGAAGTTTTTAGGCAGCCCTTTATTTCCGAAAATTATACCCTGTTTCTTGTTGTTATTATCTTTTCAACGGTTATCTATTTTGTCTATTCGCAAGTGCGCGAACTGGTTTGCACCATAATATGTCCCTATGGTCGATTGCAAGGTGCACTGGTCGATCAGCATTCAATGATTGTAGCCTACGATTATATTCGAGGCGAGCCCAAAGGGACTAGACAAGCTGATAATGGTGATTGTATCGACTGTAAACAGTGCGTCTCTGTTTGTCCTACGGGAATAGACATTCGTAACGGTACACAAATAGAATGCGTGAACTGTGCCGCCTGCATAGATGCTTGCGATGCTGTAATGACAAAAGTAAAAAAACCTCAAGGTTTAATTCGGTATGTTTCTTTAGACCAGATTCGTAAAGGAGAAAAATTCAAACTTTCTACACGCGGTTATGCTTATTCGCTGGTATTAATTTTAATTTTAATTTTTTTAGGCTATATGTTTATTTCACGCACCCCGATAGAGTCGATAATCCTTCGAACCCCCGGGCTTATTTATCAGAAACAAAAAAATAATGAAATTAGTAATTTATATAATATCAATATTGTAAATAAAAGTAGAAAAAAATATACTATTCATCTTAGTTTACTCAATGCCGAAGGGAAAATTAAAATTGTTGGCGATAGTTTAATAATTAAGCCTCATGGCTCAACAAATGGTGTATTCTTTATTTTTATTTCCCGAGAAGTTTTAAAAACAGAAAACAATAAGTTAGAAATAGGCGTTTTTGATGGGAAAAGGCTTTTAGAAAAACACGAAACTACATTTGTGGGACCGGAGAAGAAAGTGAAAAGTGAAAAGTAGTGTTCATTCATAATGTCGAAGTTAGAATGTTGAGATATTGTTGTGATGAGCTTGTAAAATATTGTTATTAATTGTGATAATGAGGTAATAAATTATGTTTAATATGGTAAAAAATGAAAATTAAATGGAATTGGGGTACCGGAATTCTTCTTTTTATTCTGTTGTTCATTGGTAGTCTTGTATGGCGAGTTTGGCTAGCAGGACAGATAGAGATTAATTTAGTCTCAAAAGATTATTATCCAAAAGGGATTAATTATCAGCAGGAAATTGATCATAGTAAAACTTTTAATGAGTTAGGAATTGATTTCCCGGTTTTGCATGATAGTTCGTGGATAAAGGTTGATTTTAGTTCTTTTGCAAATGCGAAAGAAATACAGGGTGAAATCAAATTTTATCGCCCTTCAAGCTATCATTATGACAAAGAATTTAAAATTAAATTTGATAGTCTGAAAATTATGTATATTAGGGACAATGGCTTTATCCGTGGACGGTATATCGTTAAATTTAATTTTAAAGACTCAAGTAATACTTATTTTCACGAGAAACAATTTATTTTTTAATATGGATACATCGTTGATATATAGTTCAGCTCTGATGCTTGGGTTGATAGGAAGCTTTCATTGCGCCGGAATGTGTGGCTCTATTGCGATTAGCTTGCCTCTAAAAAAAAGCTCATGGACAGCAATGACTCTAAGCAGTACGCTTTACAATATTGGAAGGGCAATAACTTATGCTCTCATTGGGTTAGTTTTCGGGCTTTTAGGTCAGGGGCTTTATTTCGGCGGCTTACAGCAATGGATTTCTGTTATTATGGGAACACTCATGATTTTAAGTATAATTTTCCCGGCGCTATTCAAGAACAGATTCAATTTAGAAACCCTGTCTTTTAAGTTTGTAGGTAAAATCCAACTCAAATTGCGTAAGCTTTTCCGGCAGCAAAATTTTTTATCGCTCTTTGTAATTGGTTTGCTAAATGGTTTATTACCTTGTGGTTTGGTTTATATGGCCTTAGCTGGAGCTATTGCAACAGGGAATGCATTAAATGGTGCTTTTTTTATGTTTATTT
Organism: uncultured Bacteroidaceae bacterium; assembly: GCA_964421365.1. Classification (GTDB taxonomy): domain Bacteria; phylum Bacteroidota; class Bacteroidia; order Bacteroidales; family DYOH01; genus CAYQXT01. Next base: position 5,902 of record CAYQXT010000013.1, on the reverse strand, counting down.
TTGGATTAGGCACTCTGCCTATGCTTTTTACACTATCTGTTTTCGGAAATATTATTGGCTCAAAAATCAGACTTAAAATTAATAAATTAACGCCAATAATAGTAGTATTTATCGGTTTATTATTCATTCTGCGGGGGGCCAATCTGAGTATTCCTTATTTAAGTCCACTCAATAAAATGCTAAAACCTCATAAAAAAATGGAAATGATGCATAAAATGAAAAAAAATACTCAAAAAGATACATTGATATTATAAAAATTATAACTTTGGACTTTAATTAAACTTTAATATATTATGAAAAGATTTAGTCTAATTTTAGTAAGTTTTGCATTTATTGGATTTTTAGCTTCTTGTGGTGGTAATACCGAAAAAAAAGCTACTGACAATAAAGATGCTCAAAAAGAAGAAGTAAAAGCAGATTCAACCCAAACAAGCCAAGCAGCCACTGCAGATTTTGATTTGGTTGCTTCTGTAAAAGCTGGTGAAGCAGTATATACAGGTAAAGGAAATTGCGCTACCTGTCACATGACAACAGGTCAAGGTGTCGCCGGAGCTTTCCCTCCATTAGTTGCTTCCGATTATTTAGCTGACAAAGCAAACGTAATTAAAGTTATTCTGAACGGTTTAACCGGAGATGTTACTGTGAATGGTACTAAATATAGTGGTGCTATGCCTCCTGTTGCTGGTTTGACTGATGAAGAAACTCGCGACCTTGTAAACTATGTACTGAATACATGGGATAATAAAGGCGGGCACGTAACTCTTGCAGATGTTCAGGCTGCTAAAGCAAAGTAATTATTTAGAGAATAAGATTGGTGTAAAGGCCAACGTCTAAATATTAATTTTGTCTTTAGACGTTTGAAGCTAGTTTATTACCTAAGCTTCAAACGTCTAATTTCTCATTTAGATTCCTAATTTTTGTTTCAATAGTTTATAGCCTGCTTTACTCACTTTTAGTACTGAGCTATTCTTTAGTATTAAACAATAGCTTTTCTTTTCCAGCAGTTCTATTTTATCTATAAAATTTATATTGGTAATAAAAGAACGATGAATACGAACAAAATCCTTCGGATTAAGATTTTGCTGTAAATAATTCATCCTTGTATGCTTTAAGTATCTGTTGTTTTGAGTATAAACAAATACATAATCATCTTGCGCCTCAAAATGAGTAATTTCATCACAAGGAATGACAATGATTTTTGAATTCTGTTTCACCACAATACGATTTAGTTTATCTTTTTTTTCTGTCTGCAAAGATTGCAGATTTTTAGCTTCCAGTTTTCGTAATTGACTATTTTGCCACTTTTCAATAGCTTTTTGCAGGGCGGCATCAAATCTTTGTCGCGAAAAAGGTTTTAGCAAATAATCTACGGCATTTCTTTCAAAAGCCTTTAATGCAAATTCATTATAAGCTGTAGAAAAAATAATGATAGGCTGTTTTTCAATCAATTCGAGCATTTCAAAACCATCAATTTTTGGCATTCTAATATCGAGAAACACAATATCCGGTTGCAAGGAATTGATGAGTTTAATTCCCTCAAAACCATCACTCGCTTCGCCAATTAGTTTTATATCGCTGTATCTCTCCAAAAATTTCTTTAATAGGCTTCGAGCAGGCTTTTCATCATCTATTAAAGCAATTTTTATCGTTTTAATATCATCCATTCTTATCATATATTTTAATATTAACCGCATAATCAAATAGATAACAAGAAATATATTTTTGAACTATATTGGTCATTTTAATAAAAATTTGTAAGAAAAACCAAATAGATACTTTAGAGAACATAGTTTTTTGTGCATAAAAAGATGTTTTGAGTACATATAGTAAAAAATTTTTCAAAATTTTCTGCGCTAATTGCAGACTTTTGCTCTGCGCCATGTAATTATGCTTGTGTGTGTTAAAATTTATATCATGGGTATTTCATCATTTCCCGGAATAAAAATTTTCACTTCAAAAATATCATTTTCTTTTTTTATGTTTAGCAAATCATCGCGTTTATATAGTAGAGCCAAACGTTGTCTTACATTTTCCAAGCCCACACCTTCTCCTTTCCGCGTTTTTGCCTCTTTATCAAAGTTGTTTGTTATACTTATTTTCAGATAATCACTAAAATTTTTCACCTCAATAGTAATACGAACTAATTCTGTACTTTCATAAACACCATGCTTTATGGCATTTTCAATAATAGGCTGCAAAATAAGTAAAGGAACAGGCCATTTTTTTGCATTTTCATCTACCCTAAAATTTATCTGCATTTTATCGTCAAATCGAATTTTTTCAATATCGAGATAGCGGTGAGTATTCTCCAACTCCTGCTCAAGGCTGATAAATTGCTGCTTTGAGGTAGATAAGGAATAACGAAAATAATCCGAAAGTTTTACAATGGCCTCATGCGCATTTTCGGTATCTTCGTACACCAAATTACTGATAGAATTCAAGCTGTTAAACAAAAAATGAGGATTGATTTGCGACTTCAAATTGGCTAATTCCTGCTCTTGTAATTTTAAGGCTAATTGATTTTTGCGGACAACATTCTCCCTGAATTTCTCGTAATATAAGATTAAATAATAAAGAAGAAGTACGAAAAAATAAATGGCTGTTCCTAATAAAGTTTTATTCCAAATACTTAACCAGAAATAATCAGAATAAGCTGTGTTCTCGCCCAAAAATAGCAGAACAAGAGAGTAGATTCCAAAAATCCAGAAAAAATCAATAATTAAGCCTGCAATAACAATATTTTTCACCAGATTAAGACTATTTTGCTCTTCAATTTGATTATACTTAAGAAAATACCAAAGTCCAATATTTATACTGAATTGGAAAAGGACAGTAATTAAACTCTCGAGAATAATATAATTTCCAGCAATAGGATGCCTCTCAGAAATATAATAAAAATACAGATAGCCAAATAGTACCCAAAAGATTAGGTATAATCCGACTTTCCATATTTTATCCAACAATGGATGATTCATTTTTTATAATTTACTAATCAGCTATCAAAATGCCGAAAAGGATTTTGTACTTTCATATTCAATCAAAATATTACAAAAACATGCATAATAAACACGATATCGGTTCGGTATTAGTAATTCTTTACTCGCTTAATATCGCCACCGCCGAATATAGCATTTCCAACAATTACAATTTCCTTCGACATATCAATCTGCTCGCGTCTTATTCCGTTTTTCTTCATACCAAAACCACCGAAAATAGAATTTGATTTTATGACCACGTTCCAATCATTAGGAATAAGTATTTCAGCGCCACCAAAAATTAAATCCACTTTCAATATCGGGCGTTTCTCTTTCGACAAAATCGCATGGCTCAGGTCAATTTTTCCTCCGCCAAAAAGAGCAGAATATTTTCCCCCTTTAAAATTATCCGAAATCACATGAATATTCCCTCCGCCAAAGATATAAGTTTCGTCAATATAATCCTGAGAATAAGAAGCCGAATTGTTGGCATAGCCCGTTCTTGTTTTTTCGCCATAAGTTTCATTATGGCGAATTATCATAAAAACTCCAATAAGGATTAAAGCTGCCGGGAAAAATAAATGATTTATTCCAAACGGGATAAACAGATAATGCGGTATTAAAAAAGCTGCACCAATAATTATCAGAATTATTCCACGCCTTGATTTTTGTTTATTAAAGAGCATCAAACCACCAATAATGATAAGTATAACTTGCCAGTTAAAGACAAAATGAAAAAGAAAATCAGGTAAAATACCTAAGCGCCTGCCCACAATTAAGGCACCGGCAGCAATCAAGAGGCCGCCAAAAATCAAACGTTTATTATTCTGTGTGTGTAATTCCGGCTCTTCAAATTTTTTTTTTTCAGTAAATTCATTGTATTCTTCGGGCTCTTCCAAATCTAATCTTTTCATTTTTGTATAATTTTAAGTTTATACTGCAAATAAGAGACATTCGCAAACTTAAAACAAAGCTTTTTCGGCGAACAAGCGATTTTTTTCGGTGAATTAACAACGAAGTTATAAATTTTGCTTATACAAGGTTTACCGCTTTGGACGTTTCTAAGTGCCTACCGGCAGGTTGGAAAGTTATGTTTACAACCACTTTTCAATGTGCCGGTAGGTATCTGAAAAACTGTGAATAGCAATATTTTCAGTAAATTGCTTATTTGTTAATCGTAGAACGGCATTAATAATTCTCTACATATTGCGTCTATACTGACCACCAACCGTGTAAAGTGCAGAAGTTATCTGCCCAATAGAGCAATATTTGGCTGTTTCCATCAGTTCTTCAAAAATATTGGTATTGTTGATAGCGGCCTGTTTTAGACGTTTCAACATTTCTGGTGCTTTATCTGCATGTGTTTTGTATAATTCTTCTAGCATCTCAATCTGATATCGCTTTTCGTTTTCGGTAGCACGGATAATTTCACCCGGACGTACAGTTGGTGAACCATCTTTTGATAAGAAGGTATTCACGCCGATAAGAGGCAGTTTTCCATTATTTTTTAGGGTTTCGTAATACAAAGACTCTTCCTGAATCTTGCTACGCTGATACATGGTTTCCATAGCCGAAAGAACGCCTCCACGCTCGGTAAGTCTGTCAAATTCTTGCAAAACAGCTTCTTCCACCAAATCTGTAAGTTCATCAATAATAAAAGAACCTTGCAGTGGATTTTCGTTTTTAGCCAATCCAAACTCATGATTGATAATCATTTGTATAGCCATTGCACGCCTTACCGATTCTTCGGTAGGAGTAGTGATTGCTTCATCGTAAGCATTGGTATGCAGTGAATTACAATTGTCAAAAATAGCATATAAGGCTTGTAGGGTAGTACGAATATCATTAAAATCAATCTCTTGCGAATGCAAAGAACGACCCGAAGTTTGGATATGATATTTCATTTTTTGCGAACGCTCGTTGCCGCCGTATTTTAGTTTCATGGCTTTAGCCCAAATCAGGCGGGCAACTCGTCCCAGAACTGAGTATTCGGGATCTACGCCATTGCTAAAAAAGAATGATAAATTGGGCGCAAAATCATCTATATTCATACCTCGTGCCAGATAATACTCCACAAAAGTAAAACCGTTGGCCAAGGTAAAGGCCAATTGAGATAAGGGATTGGCACCGGCTTCGGCAATATGATAACCGGATATGGAGACCGAGTAGAAATTCCGAATTTTTTCTTTAATGAAATAATCTTGTACATCACCCATAAGTTTGAGCGAAAAATCCGTAGAAAAAATGCACGTATTCTGGGCTTGGTCTTCTTTTAGAATATCGGCCTGAATAGTACCCCGAACACGGGCAATGGTCTTTATCTTAATTTTTTTATAAATATCTGTGGGTAAAACTTCTTCTCCCGTTACTCCGAGCAAAAATAGGCCTAAACCGGTATTTCCATTAGGTAATTCGCCTTGGTAAGCCGGTCGTTTAGTGTTTTTATTGCGGTAAATTTCATTTATTTTATGCTCCACTTCTGCTTCTAAGCCATTTTCTTTGATGTAAATTTCACATTGCTGATCTATGGCTGTATTCATGAAATAGGCTGTCATTATAGGCGCAGGGCCATTGATAGTCATGGAAACAGAGGTTTTAGAATCGGCTAAGTTAAAGCCCGAATAGAGCTTCTTGGCATCATCGAGACAAGCTATTGAAACGCCTGAATTACCGATTTTACCATATATATCGGGGCGTATGTCGGGGTCTTCGCCATAGAGAGTTACGGAGTCGAAAGCGGTAGATAAACGTATGGCCGGCATTCCTTGAGAAAGATAATGAAAACGCTTATTGGTGCGCTCTGGGCCGCCTTCTCCGGCAAACATCCGGGTGGGGTCTTCTGCCTCGCGTTTAAAGGGAAATACACCGCTGGCAAAGGGAAATTCGCCGGGAACATTTTCGCGCAAATTCCATTTCAGAATATCGCC
>CAYQXT010000012.1:0-21264 GCA_964421365.1 uncultured Bacteroidaceae bacterium | reverse complement strand
GGTGATTTCTTTTACCCATAAATTTAAGTGCTCAAGCTCAAAATCCGGCACAAAATATTGTATCGAAGAATTTAGATAATTGGCTTCGTAAGCACCATTGCTGTTGGTAGCAAAATGCGAAAAGCCTAGAAATGAGGCTGCGCCTTTTTCTATATAAAATTGAGCACCTATATTTAGTTTATTATCAAATAATTTCTCGGCTAATATAAGACCTTGCTGCTTTAGAACCATCTGCATCCATTGATAATGGTTTGGAGCTAAATCCCGGCGACGAAAAATTTGAATTCCCCGTCCTGATGAGCTTATAGGTGCTTTTAGAACAATTTGTTTATGTTCTTTCAGGAAATTCTCTATTTCAGGAATTGAACGAAGCGCTTTAGCGGTATCTTCGGCGGGTAGAAAAAAGTTAATCCCTTTTGAGCTGAGCAGCTTGCAGTATTTTAGGGCTGTATGCTTGCTATGTAGTTCTAATAAATGGCTTTCGTGCATTTCTAAATAGTTGATATATTCTGGAGCAAAAATATCCGCATATTTATTCCATTTTTTTAGTAACATAGGGCTAATACACCAGCTTTCTAAACTACTAAAAAAAGCTTTTTTATGTGGTAGTGCTTGCGCTAAAATTAAATTAGGCAAAGAGCCAAATTTTGAGAAATATTCTTTAAATGCAGGTGACAGTTTGTGATGAATTAGAAGAAAATCATTTTGTGAAGCGAAAAAAGCCGGTAATAAATCTAAATCTCGTTCAAAATCTCTTAGTATCTGAGGGGCTTGATAATAAGGCGAGCCATTGGCTATGGCGGCTTCGCAAACAGGATGAAAAAAATATAATTTAGGCATAATTTATGCAAAAAAAATTAAGGAAAACTTGTTTTAATTATTTTTTTAATGTACATTTACGTATAAAAATTACAAAGCTATGGAAAATAACGAAGTAATAAAAGTGAATTCTATTTTAGTCCCCACAGATTTTTCGGAAGTTTGTCAGAATGCTGTTGAACATGGATCCGTTATTGCCAAAATTTTAGATTACAAAATAACCCTTCTTCATGTGATAAACAAGGATACCAAGGCTTTCCTTAAGAAAAATAATCTCGGCGAATCTTACTTGGCCGAGAAATTAGAAGAAGAGGCCACGCACCTGCGAAAAGAACATAATATAGAGGTAGATTATTTGATTAAAGATGGAAATATATTTTCATTAATAGCAGATGTGGCAGATGAGGCAGAGGCTAAATTAATTATCCTAGGAACGCATGGAAAAGTTGGTTTTCAGAGACTAACAGGAAGTTATGCGGTTAAAATTATTACTAATACGGAGATTCCTACAATTGTCGTGCAACAAAAAACCTTTGCTAAAGGTTATCAGAACATTATCTTCCCCGTGAGCGTAACTAGTAAGGATCGGCAGAAAGTGAACTGGGCTATTTATCTTGCTAAAACGTTTAATTCTACCATACATTTATTTCCCAAGTATGAATCGGATAAATATTTGAAGAAAAAGATAATGGCAATTGTTAAGACGATAAAAACTATTTTCGACCAAAATAATGTAAAGTATATTGATAAAGTTTCTGATGATAGCGGTGGAAATTTTTCTAAGCAATTAATTGATTATGCGGTTATAAATAATGCTGATTTGATTATGATAATGACGGCTTCGGATAGTTTAATTCCCATGTTTGATAACTGGGCGGAACAAATTATTTTTAATTCCTCGCAAATACCCGTTATTTGCATAAATCCAGTAAATGTAAAGGTATTGAGTTGGCATTAATATGATTAAAAAAGGTTAATTACAAATTGTTTTTGAACTACGTTAAGGCGAGAACAGATCGTACAGTATTTTTTCTAGCTCTGATAGGCTTATATGCCTGTCAGAGTTTTTTTAGATACCGCAGAAATGAGCCTTTTATAGGTTGATTTTTTATCCTCACCGTTAAAAAAATACTAATGATGGGTTCTGATTGCTCTTTATTTTTAACTTTGTGATAAAATAATAAATTATGGAGAAGATACCTAAATACTATCTGTTTAGAATACTGCTTGTTGCTATATTTTTCCAATTAATTTTAGTCCTTCCGCCTTATCTTTTTATTTTATTGAAGTTTTTACCTCAGAATGTAGCCGCCCTAAATCAATCACCAATAACCCATCATATAAATATTACTATTCCGATTGGAATAATTCATTCAATAGGAATACTCGTATATATTATATTAAATCTTCCGTTTAAAATTCTTCTTTTTAAAAAGAAGAAAAAAAGAAAAATTTTTCTTTTTTTGCAAAAATATACCCAAAAACTTTTGCAATTTACACCATTTTTAAATTCACTTATTTATCTAAGTACTTCATTTATAGTAACCTTACTATTTTTTTTAGAAGCTTTAAAATTAAAAGCTAGTTTTCCGAGTTTATACTTTTCTCAGATACAATTTAGTTTGATAGCCTTTGTTGCTTCCTTTTTGGTGAGTTTCGTTATTTATTTATGGCAGGAAAACCGAGTTCGATTAAATTACTTACCCCATTTTTATTCAGAATCAGACCTACAATCTCGTACCTGTGGAAAACATAGAACACACATTTATTCTAATTTTTTATTTTCAACGCTATTAACCACATTTCTACCCATTGTTATTATGTTGTTTTATATAACCTTAAATGTAAGTAACATAAATGATGTGGTAAATAAAATGGATGAAATGACTCCCAAGCAATCTGAAATTATTTATGGAGATTATTATAATTTTTATCAATCATTAGACAAAGGGGTAACCGAGAAAAAGAATAATGAAAAACAAAACAAAAATATTTTTTTGCTGGAAATGAGTGATTTTGTCGGTCAGCACATGCTTTTTTATTATAATGCTGTGGGAAGTTTTTTTATGTTTATAGGTATAGGGGTTAGTTTGATAGTAGCCATTTTCTACATTATTTTGGTAACAAAGTTAAACGTTAGAATAGTTGTCGTTCCTGTGGGAGAATTAATGAAAAAAATGAAGCGGACAGCTGAAGGAGAGTTTGGTTTATTCACCATTGTTCGCACAAGTAATGAGATAGGAGTTTTAGCTGAATCATTCAATATAATGTCCTCTAAATTAAAGCATTATTTTGATGACTTAATGGAGCTAAATAAAAATTTAGAACAAAAAGTGATTGAACGTACTGCTTATATCGAGCAACAAAAAGAAGAGATTACGACTCAGCGGGATGAGATAGAAGAACAGCGGGATGAAATAATTTCTCAGCGAGATGAAGTAGTACAACAACGAGACCAAATAGCCGGCCAGAATAGGCAGATAACCGATAGCATTAATTATGCTCAGAATATTCAGGCTGCAATTTTACCCAGTACAGAAAGATTGAAACAAATGCTTCCTAATCATTTGCTTTTTTTTAGACCCCGTGATATTGTTAGTGGCGATTTTTATTGGTTGGCCGAAAGTAGGGGACAAAAGATTGTCGCCGCTGCTGATTGCACCGGACATGGCGTTCCGGGGGCAATGATGAGTATGCTTGGAGTGAGTATTTTAAATGAAATTGCTGCTTCGGGAGATTTTAAAACTGCTGCCGATATTTTAGAAAAACTAAGGATGCAAATAATCGAATCTCTTAATATGCAGGCTGCTGTGCGGGAGGCAAGCGATGGTATGGATATTGCTTTGTGCATTATCGACAAGGAAAATAATGAGTTACAATACGCAGGAGCTTATAATCCTCTTTACTTTTTTAGCCCAACAGGTATTTTACACGAGATAAAAGCAACCCGATGCCCAATAGGAAAATACAGAAGTCCAAAACCTTATCAAAATCATCGATTGAGCATTGAAAAAGATACTGTATATTATATGTTTTCTGATGGATACCGCGACCAAATGACCCCTCAGGGTGATAGGCTTAAGTCGAAGGGATTTAGGGAGTTATTGGCAAATATTCATAAGATGTCGTTTGAAGAACAGCACGAAAAATTGCAATTATTGCATGAGAACTGGAAAATGCACGCTCCGCAAACTGATGATATTCTTATTCTAGGATTCAAAATCCATTAATTAGATACTGAGCTAAAGTCCAATAAATATTTTTTGTCCACGAATTACACGAATGTGCACGAATAATTTTTATTGAGTAAAATTTAAAATCAGAACATGATTTATTCCTTTATTATCATAACTTCATAGTTATTATATAACCATTTGTTTCTCATTGCTTTAGAAAATAGTAGTGTAATTCCACAAGTAAAGAGCTGCTCAGAAAATAATGATTTATTTATAATTGCTTTGTCTTAGTGCTAAGTTTTGTTACTTTTGTTACCCTTATAGCAGACCGTTCTATCGCTGTTTTGAAAGACAAACAGAGGAAAGTCCGGACATCGCAGAGCGCCACATTTCCTAACAGGAAGATGTTCGTGAGGGCATAGTAGTGTAACAGAAAATAACCGCTTCGGCTTGCCGGAGTAAGGGTGAAAAGGCGAGGTAAGAGCTCACCGGTGCTGGTGGTAACATTGGCAGCCGTACACCTTGTGGGGTGCAAGACCATGTATATCGGCTCTTAAGGACTGCTCGTCCGTTGTCGAGGGGTAGGTTGCTTGAACTATTTGGTAACAAATAGCCTAGATTAATGATAGAAGTTCTATTTTATAGAAGACAAAATCCGGCTTATAGGTCTGCTATTTTTTAAAAATTATTTCTTGGTCTGTTATTTCGCATTTGTTGCTTTTGCCGCAATCGTCTGATAAGTTCTCTTTTGAATTGATTCTCAGAAGCATAGAGGCGAGCTACTTTTTTTATCGGCAGAACTTTCTTAAATTGGGTATTATATTCGATTTCTAAATCAGCCTCTTTTCGATTTAGCATCACACGTTTATCTATTTTTTTTTCGATTTTTGCATCCGAGTAATCAGTAAAGTGAAGTCGTAAATCCTGCATAATAGATTGTTTTTCTTTAGCTAGCGCATCGCGTTTTGTGTCAAACTCATTGTAAACCGGCCAAAATTGTTGTGCTTCTTCCACACTTAAATTCAGGCGCTTGGTGATAAAAGCAATTTTAAAAGATTTTATTTTATCGGTATCCCAGTTTCCGTTATCTTGCGAATAAGATATTTTTGAAAGGCTAAGGATTAAAACTAAGTATAGAATTTTTTTCATTGTTTATATTATTATATGTGTAAATATTTAATATTCAATTAAATCGTTAACATTGCTTTGTGTCAGATAGTTAATAATGTCGTTATCAGAAATTTCTTCATTCTGGTCATCATCGAAGGCCATGATAATTGTTTCATCGTCCATATCATTGATTTGTAAATCAATATAAGAAATGTCAAATTTTTGTGTGAATTTGGAAGGAGAATTAAATAAAATGGCCTGCCAAATTATAAAAATGGCGGCAAAAGATGCTGCTATAAGTAGATAAGGCTTGAGTATATTCTTTACGGAAGGAATTGATTGCTCTGATTTTATTTTACTGGTGATTTTTGTCTCCAGCGACTCGAAATAATTTTTGGGTATCTCAAATCCTGTTTTTTTTGGAAAAAAATCACTATCATTTAATTTTTTTTGCATTTTGCTAGCTCTTCTTCTATTAGTGAGACAATTTTAATTATACTAAGTTTAATTAGTCTTGATTATTTTTAAGAAATAATTTTATTTTAGTAACTGCGTGATGGTAATTTGCTTTTAAACCTCCTTCTGTCAAATTTAAAATTTTTGCTATTTCAGAGTACTTTAAGTCCTCAAAATATTTCATATTGAAAACTATTCGTTGCTTTTCCGGCAATTGAATAAGTGCCTTTTGTAAAGCTAATTGTATTTCATCTCCGGAAAAATACATATCGGCCTTTAAATTATTCAGCAAATATTCTTGGACATCACCCAGAGGCAGGAAAAAACGCCTTTTCTTTGCTTTTAAAAAATTTAGACTTTCGTTTGTTGCTATCCGGTAAAGCCAAGTATAAAGTTTGGCATCCGATCTGAAAGTTTCCAAAGCTTTCCAAACTTTAATGAGCGTTTCCTGCAGTACATCATCTGTATCTGTATGAGAAATTACTATATTACGAATGTGGCGGTAGAGCCTTTCGCTATAATTTTTTACGATTAAGCGAAAGGCCTTTTCCTTATCAAATAGAATAAGTTTTATTATTTCCTGCTCGCTGAACTCCGGCATAATTTATTCTCTCTTCATAATTTCATCTGTATATATTTTAAGAAACACCACGTAGACACATTAAAGAACATAGATTTTTTTGACTAGAAAGATGTTTTGAGTACACAAAGTAAAAATTTCTCTAATTTTTTTGCGTTTATTACTGACTCTTAAGTGAAAAACTAATAATGATAAGTTTTATCACTATTGACTATCTAAAAATGATGCTCAGAATAGGGTTATCACCCACGTTTCGAGGTCTTTTGACACTTCACTTTTCACTTTCTTTGCATGGCTTTTTTTGCTGCCACCACAATGTCGTTTACATCTAAATGGTATTTTATAAGTAATTCCATTGGTTTTCCACTTTCGCCGAAGCTATCATCTACTGCCACAAATTCAATAGGACAGGGATTATTACGAGCCAGAACACCGGCAATACTTTCACCCATTCCTCCGTTTCGGAAATGCTCTTCTGCTGTAACTACTGCCTTAGTTTTGGCCGCTGATTTTAAAATTGCTTCTTCATCCAAGGGCTTAATTGTATGTATGTTGATGACTTCGGCTGAAATACCTTCTTCTTGTAACTTTTCCCAAGCTTTTAATGCGTTCCAAAGCATGTGTCCGGTGGCGAAAATACTAACATCCGTACCCACTTCAAAAATAAGGGCTTTGCCGATTTTAAATTCTTGATTTTCAGGGGTAAATATTGGCCATGCAGGGCGTCCAAAACGCAGATATACGGGGCCTTCGTATTCGGCAATAGCCAAAGTGGCCGCTTTGGTTTGGTTATAATCACAAGGATTAATAACCACCATATTAGGAAGCATTTTCATTAAACCGATGTCTTCCATAATTTGATGTGTTGCACCGTCTTCGCCGAGCGTGAGCCCGGCATGTGAACCGCATATTTTTACATTTTTATTGCTGTATGCTACCGACTGGCGCACCTGATCGTAATTGCGGCCTGTGGCAAATACTGAAAAGGTACCGATAAAAGGAATTTTCCCTGATGTAGCTAATCCAGCTGCTATTCCAGTCATATTGGCTTCGGCAATTCCTACTTCGATAAAACGTTCGGGGAATTCGGCTGCAAAAGCATTCATTTTTAGGGAGCCGATAAGATCGGCCGTAAGAGCTACTACATTTTTATTTTTTTTGCCGGCTTCTAATAGTCCATCTCCAAATCCTGAGCGGGTATCTTTTTTCTCTGTAAATGTATATTTTTCCATTTTATTATAACTTATTTTTGCGATATTAATTTTTGATTGATTATGTTCTGTCCATAACTATTTAAAATTTTACATAGGTAGAATAGCCTGCTTTTACGCTAAATTTTTTTATTTTACTATAATATGTTCGTTTCATTTTTGCAGGTCGCCAAACGGCCATATAATTACCGGATAAAAGAGGAATCAACACATCACCATTATTCAGATTGAGTAACCATATTGCTTTGCCTTTTTTTATCTGATACAGACTCCCGAAACCATGTGCCGGTATCATAATAGAAGTTTGTCCGGGCTGTGGTATTGTAATAGTGCTTGTTTTACTTTGTTCAATTTTAAAATTTTTATATGCCAATGGCGGAATTGTAGGTATTTCTATATCATATTTTCCGGTCAAATATTTTTCTTTTGTGTCTATGAGTTGATAGTTGATGATATTACAATCGACTGCTTTTTTGATAATAATTTTTAGGTGCGCGTATTTATTTCCGGTAGTTTGCTTAATATATAAATAGCCTTGGGGTGCTGGCGTGGTAACAATATTATGACGTCCGGGTTTTAAATGAATATTATCTATAACTACTTGCGGAATAGTATTTATTATTATTTTGTAATCGCTCAAAGCATCTACTTCGACAGTATCAGAATTCCCTAAATTATTGATAGTGTGTATATAATTGTATTTCATTGTACCGGTTTCACTGTCGTAAAATGTCATGTTAACATTTGTTTCGGTTGGTTTGCCGTATGAATCTAAAAGATTTACCTGCAAAGTAGTGCGCAAGGTGGTTTGTGAAATGATTGTTTTGATGATCTTACGAAAATCACTTTCGCTACCGGCATCAAAATATTGTCCCATACAGTCAAAGGCATTTTTTAATTCTACATCTAGGCCGAGGCCAATAATATAGGGACGTAAAATTACATTATTTTGCCTCAAATTCAGAGCCACTTCGCAAGGATCGCCTCCGCATTCTTCTATTCCATCGGTAATTAGAATAACGATATTCTTACAGTTGTCGCAAGGGGGGAAATCTTTGGCACATTTTATCAGTGAGAAAGCAATTGGAGTGGTCCCTCGTGGTTTAGTCGTTTTGAGCGTATATTTAATTTTTTTTGCTGCATCTTTCCCAAAAGGGACAACCAATTGGGTATCATCACATCGTTTTGGGGGATAATCTTTTCTGTTGCCATACATACGCATGGCTAATTGTACGTGCGGAATTTGGTCTAAAGAATCGACCATATCACTCAAAACCCGATTAGCGATATCTATTTTTCGTGCACCATTCCACTGGCCTAACATACTGCGTGATTCATCAAAAATGAATAAAATACGGGTAGTACTTGGCTTTGAACGAGGTGTTTGTGCAAAGCCAAGCATTGGAAATAAAAAAAGAAATACTATAAATTTTTTGTTCAAAAAAAACATTATTTCAATGTATTATAATATTTTATTAAATGCATTAGTGCTTTTTTCTTTTTCACATTAATGTTATTTTTTAGGATAAAATCAGCCACCCGACTTTCTTTATCCGAAAATAACTTAATAATTTCTTCTGAAGGTGATTTTAGCGGAATGGCTGTCTGATTTCCTACTTTTATGAAGGTCGCATAGCCAACGGCATTAAAACTTTTATGCCCCAGAGCACCTTCTTTTCCCGGAAACAAATTTACATATCTCCGCTTGAGAAGCATTGCTTTTCCTTCGTTTAATAATTGGAAATAGCCGGAACGTTTTTCTTCGTTAAAATAAAAATCAGAATAGATGAAAAACTTTCCACCAAATACAACTTTATCTAGGTTTTGCGGATCAACAATCATCCTAATTTCCATCCGGTCGTTTAAGGCATCATACCTGAAAGTTGCCGGGCTGATAAACGTGGAGTCTTTAAGAATCATACTTCCTTCCTGCCAGTCATTATTCAAATAGAGCTTGACTTTGGCTTTACTGGCTTCTGAATAAAAAGGAGTAACTTTATTTTGTCTGAAATGAATCAGAGCATAGTAGCTTTGGGAAAAAGAGGTAGAGCTTAATAAAAATGTAATAGCAAAAAACAATACTTTTTTCATAATTTAGGATTTTTGTTTTTTAGATAAAAAAAGGCTGCTTACACAGCCCTTTGATAATTTAAGCTTCTAACTTGATAACTTTTGTTTTAGCCCATTTGTCGCCAAAACGTTTTCTGTCGTCACCAAATACCATCAAAGCATCAACGATGTTGAATAACGGAATCATAAGACTAAGTGCACGGATAACAGCTTTGCCGTAATCATTAGTGATTGCCGCACCTGTTTCATCGTCAACAACACGCAGTTTCATTAGTTTTTTACCCACACTCTGACCCTCCAGGAAGGGTAAAGCATCTTTTGTTAGCATATAAGCAATGCCAATCAAAAAACCAAAGGGAATGGCTCCTGCAACACTGATTAAAACACCGTCAATTAGTGCTGCGACAAAACGATCCATTGGACTGGCTAAGTTTCCTGTCTGTGTTGGCGTCTCGGGTCTGCTTTCGGGTTTCAATTCTTCCATAAAATTAAAATTAAAGTTAGTTAATAAAAATATAAAAAGACATAAAAATATTCAAATACTATTTGGCAAAGTGGCGTTAAACTCTAAGGGATATTTGTTTGTCAATTAATTTTTTGTACCTAATTATTTTTTTGTAACAAACAACATTTACAATTGCTTAATAGTCTCCCAGAGTTTCTGATAATTGAGCCAAAGCTTTTTCTGTTTGTTCTTCGTTTGGTGCTTTTCCGTGCCAAGCGTGCGTTCCCATCATAAAATCAACCCCTGCACCCATTTTTGTATGCATCAGTATAACAACGGGTTTGCCTTTTCCTGTATGTTCTTTTGCAGTTTTAAACACTTTCAGTAACTCTGCAATATCATTCCCTTTGGTTTCTAACACATCCCATCCAAAAGCTTGCCATTTAGCCTTTAAATCACCAAGCGAAAGAACTTTATCTGTTGAACCGTCTATTTGTTTTTTATTATAATCTACGGTAGATATAAGATTGTCTATACCTTTGGCTGCTGCAAACATAGCAGCTTCCCAAATCTGACCTTCCTGTAATTCACCATCACCATGCAAAGAATAAATTAAATGTTTATCTCCATTTAATTTTTTAGCTAATGCAGCACCTATAGACACCGATAAACCTTGCCCCAGAGAGCCGGAGGCAATTCGTATGCCCGGAAGTCCTTCTGCAGTTGCCGGATGTCCTTGCAAACGACTGTTTAATTTACGAAAAGTAGCCAATTCTACAATAGAAAAAAAGCCTCGACGAGCTAATATGCTATACCACAGTGGTGAAATATGTCCATTGGATAGGAAAAACATATCTTCCCCTTTCCCATTTATATTGAAATTATCGGGATTGATGTCCATTTCTTCAAAATAGAGGGTCGTCAGAAAGTCCGCACAACCCAGTGAACCACCCGGATGACCGGACTGGACTCCACTAACCATTCTTATAATATCTCTACGTACTTGTGAGGCAATTCTTTGTAATTCTTCAACTTTGTTCATTGGAAAATAATTTTGGACAAATGTAAGTATTTTTACTAATTTGCCACAAAATTTAAAATAAAATATATTTATGCGAATTATTCATACTTCTGATTGGCATATAGGGCATAAACTCTATGGCAACGACCGAACTGAGGAACATAAATTATTTTTTGACTGGCTAATTACTTATATCTCTGCAAACAATACAGATGTTTTGATTATTGCCGGCGATATTTTTGATGGGGCTTATCCGTCTAATTCGGCACTCGAATTATATTATTCTTTTTTAACCAGATTGCTGAAAACAGGCTGCAAAAATATGATAATAATTGGCGGAAATCATGATTCTGTTTCGACTTTAAATGCTCCAAAACAGATACTTAAATACTTGAATATTCGTGTATTTGGTGGAATAGAAGAAGAGTTGGATAAGCACTTTGTTTATTTACGAGATACTGAAAGTGAGCTTGTTATTGCTGCTATTCCTTTTCTTCGGGATAAGGATATTATGCACTCGGTGGCAGGCCAAAGTTTTGATCAAAAAATAGAGTCTTTAAAATCAGGTTTAATAGATTTTTACAAAAATGTAAGTAGTAGAGTAAACCAAAAATATCCTGATGCTTTTAAACTTTTTACGGGGCATTTTTACAGTACAGGAAGTTTACTTTCAGATAGCGAGCGATATATTCATTTTGGGAATCAAGGCGAAATAAGTTTGAATAAATTGCCAAATGCAGACTATTGGGCTTTAGGACATATTCATCGCCCTCAGAAAGTAGGCGACAAAGAAAATATTCGTTATTCCGGTTCGCCTCTGCCACTTAGTTTTAGCGAACGTAAGGATCAAAAAATAATTATTGATTTGGATCTTCAAAAATCAGGCTTAAACATTAATGAAATCAAAGTTCCTATATTTCGTTCGTTAAAACGAATTAGCGGCTCTTTGCAAGATGTTTATGCAAAAATAGTAGAAATAGAGAATAATAAATCCTTACTTAAAACATGGTTAGAGTTGATTATCAAACAAGAAAAATTTAATCCGGATGATAAAGTTGATTTTATATATTTTATCAGCGAATTAGATCAGTCGGTAGTTTTAAAGTACAAATTTGAGGCTGCGGATGCAAATACAGAGATACAAAATATGGAAAATAAGAAAAGTTTAAAGGATTTTTCTAATTTAGAGGTATTTGAACATTTTTTACAGAAAAAAGGAATTGAAGCAAATGATGAGATCAAATACGCTTATAACGAGATAGTTCAATCAATTAACTATTAAGAATAATAAATATGCCAAGATTTAATTTTACACAATCTCACAAATTGGGAACAGAAGAAGCGAAAAATAGACTTTCGCAATTAGTTGATAAACTAAAAGAAGATTTTAAAAATATGATACATGAGCCGGAGCAACATTGGGAGGAAAATTTGGCTCATTTCTCTTTTCGGATTTATGGCGGAATCATAAAAGGGCGCGTAAAGGTGGAGAATGAGCAGGCTTATTTAGAAATTGAATACCCGTTTACGCTTGCTCCCTTTAAGGGAATGGTGGAAAAAGAAATCAGAACAAAAGCGGAAGAACTTTTGAGCTAATTATGAATGAATCCAGTATAAAAAGGTGAATTTGCATCGAAATCGGTCGGACGGCTTCATTAATCAATTGTAAATAAGCTGTCTATTTTTACAGTTTTAATAAATCTATCCGTCCGACCGGTTTTTAGACCGAACTCATGAATTACTAATTATAAATTACCAATGGCGTTTTATAAATAGATTAAATTCTGTTTGACAGATAATAAAGTATTCGGGAACAGTTGAGCGTCAATTAGCTATACAAAAATGAAAATACTTCGTATCCGTTTGAAAAATTTTAATTCGCTACGTGGCGAACAACTTATTGATTTTACACAGGAACCGCTATCGGAAACTGGAATTTTTGCCATAACCGGTCCAACCGGTGCAGGTAAATCGTCTATTTTAGATGTAATTACTTTGGCTCTATTTAACCGAATGCCACGTATCAGCTCATCGGTAAAAGGAATTTCAAAATCAGTAATTTTAGCTAGTCACGCTATTATTACCCGTGGCGAGAAAGATAGCTTTGCCGAAGTGGAATACGAAGTAAAAGAACGGCAATATCGTTCGCGCTGGTCAATTTCTACCACAAGGAATAACACTTTGCAGGATTATAGAATGGAATTATCGGAGTTAAAACAGGATAAGCCTGAAGGAAAAATATTTGACCTGAAAAAAAGCGAAGTACCAGCTAAGAATGAGCAAATAATTGGTTTAAATTACGAGCAATTTGTTAAATCTATTTTGCTATCACAAGGCGAATTTGCCCGTTTTTTGAAATCATCGGCCAACGAACGGGGCGAATTACTGGAACGCATTACCGGCACTGAAATATACCGCGAAATAGGAAAGGCTGTTTATGCCCGAAATAAAATCGAAGAGGAAAAATTACAATTACTCAAAACTCAATTAGAGGCTATCGAAATTTTATCACCCGAACAAGAACAGAAATTGGAGGAAGAATTAACCACTTTGGGCACAAAGCAGTCGGATTTAAAAAAAAATCTGGTATTCCTTAGAGCGCAGAATTCTGTGATAGAAGAAATTGATTTACATAATAATAAAATAGCCTTTTTAAGTAGGGAAAAAATAAATTTAGAAGCACAAGAAGAGAAATTAAAGGTCGATTCTGATAAATTGAAACGACACAACGAATTACTCACTTTTCAGGAGAAATTTACAGAAGAGGAAACTTTAGAGGAGAAATATCAAAATTTTGAAAGTACGAGAATTAAACTAAAAAAGGATATTGCTGAAAAGCAGGGACAACAAAAACAAATAGAACAGACCTTATATAAGCAGCAAATTTTGTTAGAAGCTGCAACCGCGAAAATCGAAAGGGAAAAACCTAAAATAGATAAAGTTAGAGAATTAGATAAAGAAATACATTCTGTACATACCCAGTTGCAAGAAAGAAGTAAGGATTATAAAAAGGATACGGCTGAAATTATGCACTTGATTCAGGAAAAAGAAAATTTACATAGTCTAATTCAACAATTAAGCAAGGAAAAAGAGCATATTAAAATTTGGTTTAGTAGGAATGCCGGACTTGAAAATCTGCAAGAAAAGTTACCCTTAATACAAGAGAACTTCTCTAATTTTGGTAAATCGTTAAAAGATTTGGAAAAAACTAATAAACAAAGTTTTAAATTATTGGAATTTCCGGTGTTAAATTGGGAGAAAACAAAGGATGAAATTGAAAATGTAGTAAAAGAACTTGATAATTCTTGTTCTATCTTGGAAGCCAAATTACAAAGCGATAAGAATATAGAAGACTTGGCTAATCAACGCACAGAGTTATTAGGCAGACACAAAAAATTAGAATCTTTAAAATCGTCAATAGTCGAAGAGCAAACATTAGAAAGTGAGTTGAACAAAATTAAAAACGAGGGCACTAAAATTGCAGAAAAAATAGCTGAAATAGAATCTGAAAAGCAAAAAATCGGCAATGAGCTGCAAATACAGAACAAAAAATTGGCGGAACTGGAAATAAGAAAAGAACGCCAGAATCTGGAGGCTAAATTTGAAAATCATCGTAAAGAACTAAAGGAAAATGAGGCTTGTCCGCTATGTGGTTCTACTCACCATCCTTATATAAAGAATTATAAAAATGAAGCATCGGAAACAACAAAACTTCTGAGTACTCAAAAACAACAGTGCAAAACTATCGAAAAGCAGCTCAATGAAATGATTAATTTACTTGGCAAAAAGCAGACAGAACGTACATTAAAAGCCGAACAGTATAAAAAAATATTTGCTAAGCAAAAAACACTTAAAATAGATCTTTCCCAAAAAAATAAGGAACTAAAATTTGAGGAAATCCCTACAATTGGGGAAATAAACGATTTTTTAGTGGAAATTGTAGAGCATGGAAAAGCGATAACGCAGCAAATGAGTTTGCATACCAAACTTACCATGTATAGAGCTAAATTAAGTGATATTAAGCTGTTTGAAGATGATTTTTTACGTTGTTTTGCCACTTTAGAGCATCTGAATGCCTTGCTTGATGAGTTTATGGATAGCTCGTATAATAAGCTGAAACTTCAGGATAAAATTAAAAAACTGGTGCTTTTAAATTCTGATTTTCAGAAAAATACTATACGAAAAGACAATTTAATCAAAGAAATCAGCCTGAAAGGGAAGGAACTGGAGCTTGATACGGATAGTCTGGAGAATAAGAGAGATGTATTGGCTCATAAAGAAGCAGACATATCTGCGCTCAAAAGTACGATTAGTGATTTGCGAAGCGAACGTTTCCGGCTTATTGAGGCGTATGACATTAATAAATATGAAAGTGAATTATTGAAAAATAGTGATAACGAAAAGCAGAAACTGAATAGTTTAAAAAATAATTTGACGGTTGTAAATACTCAAATTAGCGAAAGCAATAAACAATTTGAACAAGTCGGAGAGCAGGTTAGACAAACAAGAGCTACACTGGAAAATCTACAAACCGGATTAAACAAAATTGTACAAAACCTGGACTATGCGGATATTACATCGGCGAAGAAAAATTTGCTGAAGCCCGAACAGGCCTTAAAAATTCAGCAAAATTTTCAGCTCTTTGATAAACAGGTAGCTGTTTGGAAAGATAATTACCAGGCGGAGAAAATTAAACTGGCAGAGCTAAGTAAAAAAAGAGCAACAGAAGCCAGCCAAGCAGAAATAAGTGCAAAAGTTAAAGGGACAGAAGCTGATTTTGAGGAGACAAATCAACGTATAGGTGCTGTTAGTCAGAAAATTAAGAATAATGCGTTGAAAATTGAATCAACAAAAGATTTAACGGCAAAATATAAAAAACAGGCAAAAGAAAGTGCTATTTGGCAGCAGCTTAAAGAGTTAATTGGTGATGGTGAAGGTAAAAAATATAGCGAATTTGCTCAGGAATATACCCTGCGGCATTTAGTTTCCATTGCGAACAGGCATCTTAATCATTTTTCCGATCGGTATTCGATATTACCAAGTACTGAGCTGAAAAAAGATTTAATGATTTCTGATAGTTATCAAGGTGATGCTGAGCGCAGTGTTAGCACGCTAAGTGGGGGTGAGACTTTTGTTGTGAGCTTGGCTATGGCACTTGCTTTGGCCGATTTAGCCGGTGCTAAAACCAAAATTGGCAGTTTGTTTATTGATGAAGGTTTTGGCTCGCTTGATCAGGAAACTTTGGATTTAGCCATGGATGCTCTGGAAAAATTGCAGGTACAGAGCCAGCGTAAAATTGGTATAATTTCGCACGTGGAATCGCTGAAAGAGCGCATTCGAACACAAATTATCGTTGAAAAACAGGCGCATGGGTATAGTAAATTATTTGTTGTGAATGCTTAATTGTGTATGAAAGTTTGAGATACAAACAAAAAATAGGATGCCAACTTTTTTAAGAAAAACTACATAGACACATTCGAAAACATGGTTTTCTTATGGCTAAAAAGATATCTTGAGTGTATACGTAGAAAATTTTGGAAAAATTTTCTACGTATAGTACCGACAATAAAATGAAAAACGGAGAGTAAATAGTGAAAAATTTTTCCGTTTTGTAAGACATTCCAATCTGCCGATAGGCAGTTGGAAACGTCCAGATCTTAAATAATTTTTGTTTTATCTATTTTTGTGACAAATAATTCTTTTGGATAAGCAATATCTGTAAGGAAGAGCGCTTTTCCCGGAACAGAAAAACCAGCTTTTGAACGTTCCTTACATTGGATAATTGCATTAAATTCCTGCAAATCAATTTTCCCACTTCCTACTTCGAGTAATGTACCCACAATGGAACGTACCATATTGCGTAAGAAGCGGTTAGCAGATATTTTGAATAGAAAGCGTGAATTTTGTAGTGTAAATCCAGCTTCGTAAAGCTTGCATATGTTGTTGTTTACCTGTGTATGTAGTTTGCTAAAACTGGTAAAATCCTTAGTTCCTATCAATTGCTTAGCAGCTTGGTTCATCAGGCTAATATCTAGCTTGTAACTCAGTCTGAAGGCAAAGTCTTGATTGAATGGATTCTTTCGCAGGTTTATAAAATAGTGATATTCGCGTTTTATGGCAGAAAAACGGGCATGAGTGTCATCTGCTACCTTTTGAATAGCGAAGATATAGATGTCGTTGGGGAGGAAGCGATTCCAACGCATCAAAAGTGTATCAGAATCAAGTTCTTTATCTATATCAAAATGAGCCACATAATAAGAAGCATGAACGCCGGTATCTGTACGTCCGGCACCTACTATATTCGTTTTTTGTCTCAAAAGAGTCGAAAGTGTATTCTGTAAAACTTCCTGCACAGTAATGGCATTGGGCTGGATTTGCCAACCATGATAATGAGTTCCTTTATATTGTAATTCGATAAAATAACGCACAACATTAATTTTTATATCTACAAAATTAGAAATTTAGCGCAGCTTTTCTAAAATTACGGAATGTAGTTTTACAATTCTTGATTCTAATATAAAAGGGATAGAAAAATTCATCTCTATCCCCTTTTATGATCTGTGTTTACGATTATTATAAAGCAGCGTTTTTTGCTCTTTTGCGTTCAAATTCTTTTAACAAAATTTTTCTTAAACGCATTGATTTAGGTGTAACTTCAACATATTCATCGGCCTGTATGTATTCCAATGCCTCTTCTAAAGAGAATTTTATGGGAGGAGTTAGGTTTACTTTTACATCCGAACCAGAAGCACGCATATTCGTCAATTTTTTTGTTTTGGTTATGTTGATGACAATATCTCCTGCACGGGTACTTTCGCCAATTACCATTCCCTCGTAGATTTCTTCTCCGGGGGCAACAAAAAAACGTCCTCGTTCTTGGAGTTTATCTAAGCCATAAGCTATGGTGGTCCCTGTTTCTAAGGCTACAAGCGAACCATTAATACGGCTTTCCAGTTTGCCTTTATAGGGTTGAAATTCGATGAAACGATGTGAAATGACTGCTTCTCCTGCTGTTGCTGTTAATAGATTGGTTCGTAGACCAATAATTCCACGAGATGGAATATTAAATTCGAGATGTATCCGGTCGCCTTTGCGCTCCATGGTTAGCATTTCTCCCTTACGGCGGGTAACCATTTCAATGGCTCTGCCCGAATATTCATCGGGTAAGTCGATACTTAGTATTTCAACCGGCTCACTTTTAATTCCAGCTATTTCTTTGATGATAACTCTTGGCTGGCCAACTTGTAACTCATAACCTTCGCGACGCATCGTTTCAATAAGTACCGATAAATGCAGTACTCCACGACCGAAAACAATAAAGGAGTCGGCGGTGGCACCTTTTTCTACACGTAAAGCTAAGTTTTTTTCTAATTCTTTATCCAATCGGTCTTTTAAGTGGCGAGAAGTAACAAATTTGCCATCCCGTCCAAAAAAAGGAGAGTTATTAATAGTGAAAAACATACTCATAGTAGGCTCATCAATAGAAATAGGTGGGAGAGCTTCTGGTTCTTCCAAATCAGCAACTGTATCGCCAATATCAAAACCTTCTAAGCCTATAATAGCACATATTTCACCACTTTTTACAGCCTCAGTTTTTACTTTTCCAAAACCTTCGTATAGAAGAATGTCTTTTATCTTGGTTCGCTTTACCGAACCGTCATTTTTTACTAAAGAAATATTCTGATTGGCTTTTAATTCACCGCGATGTACACGTCCTACGGCTATTCTACCTACATAACTGGAATATTCCAGCGAAGTTATTTGCATTTGAATAGTTCCTTTAAGTTCTTCGGGGGCAGGGATATATTCAATAATGGCCTCAAGCAGAGCCGTAATATTGTCTGTTTTGTTGCGCCAGTCGGTTGACATCCAGCCTTCTTTGGCTGAACCATAGATGGTAGGAAAATCCAACTGTTCTTCTGTGGCATCTAAATTATACATGAGTTCAAAAACTTGCTCCTGAACTTCTTCGGGACGACAATTGGGTTTATCTACCTTATTGATGACCACAATGGGTTTTTTGCCTAATTGTATGGCTTTTTGCAGCACAAAGCGTGTTTGTGGCATGGTTCCTTCAAAGGCATCTACCAGAAGTAAAACCCCATCAGCCATGTTTAATACCCTTTCCACTTCTCCACCAAAATCGGAGTGACCAGGGGTATCTATAATATTTATTTTATAATCTTTATAGAAAACAGAGACATTCTTGGAAAGAATAGTGATTCCTCTCTCGCGTTCGAGGTCGTTACTGTCCATCATTAATTCACCGGGCTTTTCGTGATTTTTGAATAGTTTTCCGGCAATCAACATTTTGTCCACTAAAGTTGTTTTCCCGTGGTCAACGTGCGCAATAATAGCGATATTTCTAATTTTCGACATTCTAATAAAATATTTAGCGTGCAAAGGTAATTTTTTCTTCCCTATTCGCTAATTTTTTACTAATGTTTAACTAAGTTTTGTTTCATTTTGAAATAGACTGTAATTTGTTTTGAACAATTTATATAGTTTGATGCAACTTTTAATTTATTAGAATTGTCGTTAGTTCATATTTGTCTAAGGAGGCAGGCTAATTTGATTGGCTGATGAGTTGTTTTGTATGGTTTAATTTATACATAAAAAAGGGTGTTTCGTACAAAATTTGGCTTGTTTGGTACTTTTTATTTTAAAATATATTTGTATCCGAAAAAGAAATCTTATCTTTTCAAAAAAAATAATTATGAGAAAAATGATTTTTACTTTTGGCTTAGTCCTATTGTCTTTTGTTGGTGTTTATGCCCAATATGGCCTTCACTTTGGTGTAGGAGCAGGGTTTACGGCAAGTAATTTAAAAACGGGTTTCTCCTCAATTGGGAGTGATGCTTTGGGTGGACAGGCACAAATCTATGTAGGCTATGGTTTTAACCGTAAAATTTCGCTTGAAAGTGGAATTACTTACAATTTTAATCGGATAAGAAATCTTGAATCCGGTCAGATTTTTATGTCTCCCTATGTTATTAATGACGCGATATACACTGTAAAGAGGCAAAGCACAAATTTAGCCTTTCACACCATTGAAATTCCATTACTATTTTTTTACCACACAAATATTGTCGATATTTTTCTGGGTGGTTCATTTGATTACACTATTGTCATAAATGCTTATTCAGTATATTATGCATTTAACGTAAACAAAGACAAAACTTTTCCCAAAAGAGTACAGGAGAATGCAACTGGT
Organism: uncultured Bacteroidaceae bacterium; assembly: GCA_964421365.1. GTDB lineage: Bacteria > Bacteroidota > Bacteroidia > Bacteroidales > DYOH01 > CAYQXT01. Next base: position 1,162 of record CAYQXT010000012.1, on the reverse strand, counting down.
AATTTTGAGCCTTACGATGCCAGTGTCCATCTCGGAATTCAAAAATCATTTGGGGATATAAGTTTGAATATAGAAGCCAAGGCTGGAGTGCTTGAAATTTCTAAATTACAGGCTTTGTCGCTAAACAATGGCTATAACTATTCGATGAGGACATTTTCTATCGTATTAGGAGCTAAGTATAGCTTATCCTCTTTGTTTGGAGGAACAGAATAAAAAATACTTTTTTAATTTAATATCTAAATATTATGAAAAATAAACTAAACTTGTTGCTGCTAAGTGTAGTAGTATTAATGTTTTACACTTCGTGTAAAGACAAAGACGCGCCTTATATTGCTTTAGAAGGCGGAACTACGGTAGCCCATGAATTAAATAAAGCATGGGAAGACCCGGGTTTTGCGGCCTATGATACCGAGGACGGAGATTTAACCGCATCGGTAACGGCTTCGGCTTTGAATGTAGATAGTACCGGAATACATACTATTATTTATACGGTGAGCGATGCCGCCGGAAACACGGCTACCACAAATCGCAGGGTGATAATTTATAATGCCGCCAAGAATTTTGCAGGCTACTGGACAGGGAGTTATATTTATCCTTATCCCGGACTTGAGAAAAAACAATATGTGGACACCATTGCCGTATCAGGTACGAAAAACTATATGCTGACCATTACAAATTTTGCAGGCATGACAGGCTTCAGTGTCGTTGGAAGTGTCTATTTGGCTGGTGTGTCTAATGCTCCATTAGTACGTTTTGCTAGTCAGACTATAAATGGAAAAACGTTTACCGCAAGAGATGCTAAGATATATGATAATGTTCAGTTTACTGTCGAATTTACAATTGATGGGCAGGATGGTATTTTGGTTCTAAATAAACAATAATTAAATTATAAATAATGAAATATATGAAAAAGTATTTATTTTTTATTCCACTTATACTATTCTCTATGTGGAATGTGCAAAAAACAAATGCACAAACTCAAATCTTTTATGAAGATTTTTCTTCTTTAGCGGGGAATACCTATCAGAATGATACCTCTTCTATAAAAAGTGGAACAAGTGGCTATGGTTTATCTTATTCGTGGGATTATTCAAACGATAATAATGGCCTAGGCCGTCTGGATTTTAGTATGGTTAGTTATAATGGTACCAATGCAGCCCTA